>JAFGRS010000475.1 GCA_016935045.1 Lentisphaeria bacterium
CGAAGAGGGTCATATCGCCGCTCTGGACGCCCCGGGCCCACTTGCGGAACATCTCGATGGGGGCCTCTCCCGGCTGGGCCGGGGGCTGCGCGGTTGAGCGGGGGGCGGGTCGGTTGGGGGGCCTCTGACCCGGCATCACATAGACGGAGATCGGGCAGCCCGCCACGTCTCCCAGCGACATGGCGCGCCGCATGGCGAACTCCGCCGGGGCTTCGCGCAGGTTGACGGCCTGGGGCAGGGTCTGCCCCTGCGGTTGGGGGATGAGCCGTGCGGCCGTCAAGGGGCCATCCGGCCCGATCTCGACGCCGAAGAGGAGTTCCTGTCCGCCCCCCGGTCCGGCGGTGGCGGTTACGGTGAGGATGCCGCGGGCCTTGCCCCCGTCCTCGATGCGCATCTGCTGGCCCGCGCTGAGAGAGAACTCATTGAGGCGCCCGAAGGCCAAGCGGAGCGTGGGGGGCACCTCCTCGCCCTCGACCTCGAAGGTATAGGTCCAGGCGACGCGTTCGGGGCTTTCCGCCGTTCTTGCCGAGGTGATCCTGACGCTGGGTCCGGCCTGGTCCTGGGCCCCGAGGGCAAGGCTGAAGAGGGCCCCGAGGAGGATGGCGTTACGGCAGGGAGCGGGCATTGCGTGTCTCCTGTGCGTCTCTGGGCATGGCGGTTGCCGTAGGTACCATGGCGATCCCGCCGGCGCTGTCAAGGGTCTGCGGCGGCGGCGGACGCCGCGGGGCCCCGGGCGGCCGGGGAGGGCCGGGGCTCCTCGTCGGGCGCCGGCGCGGCCCCGGCACGGGCCAGCCACTCGTCGACCGCCGCATCGCTGGGCATGCGCCAGTCGCCCCGCGGCGACAGGGCGATGGTCCCGACCTTCGGCCCGTCCGGAAGGCAGGAACGCTTGAACTGCTGGGCAAAGAAGCGGCGGCAGAACGTCCTCAGGCAGGCCGCGACCCGGGCGGCCGGATAGGCGCCGGCAAAGGCATGCCCGGCCAGCATCGCCACCTTGGCCGGTGGAAAGCCGCAGCGGACCAGGTAGTAGAGGAAGAAATCGTGCAGTTCGTAGGGCCCGAGGACGGACTCCGTCTTCTGGGCGATGTCGCCGTGGCGGTCGGGAGGGAGCAGTTCGGGGGAGATGGGAGTTGCCAGGACGTCTTCGAGGACGGCACGGGTGTCGGGGTCCGCCTTGTCCTCGGCGTAGTACCCGATCAGGTAGCGCACGAGGGTCTTCGGCACCCCCGCGTTGACGCCGTACATGCTCATGTGGTCACCGTTGTAGGTGCACCAACCCAGGGCCAGTTCGGAGAGGTCCCCCGTGCCGATGACCATCCCGTGGAGCAGGTTGGCCTTGTCCATGAGGACCTGGGTCCGTTCCCGGGCCTGGGCGTTTTCGAAGGTGACGTCGGCGGTGGTGCCGTCGTGGCCGATGTCGGCGAGATGGCGTCGGCAGCTATCCGTGATATCGACGGTTTCGAGGGCGATGCCGAGGCAGGCGCACAGCTTCTCGACATTGCCGAGGGTCCGTGCCGTGGTGCCGAAGCCCGGCATGGTCAGAGCGTGGATCCCGGCCACATCGAGACCCAGACGCTGGAAGGACTCGATGCAGACCAGCAGCGCCAGGGTGGAATCCAGGCCACCCGAGAGCCCCACCAGCACATCCCGCAGCCCCGTGTGGGCCAGGCGTGTGGCCAGCCCCGTGCTCTGGATGGCAAAGATCTCCTGGCAGCGGTCGTGGCGCAGCCGCGGGTCCGCCGGAGTGAAGGGGCGCGGTTCGACGCGGCGTTCGAGGGTCACGCGCGCGGCCGGCCGCAGGGCAGGTACCGCGACCTCGCGGAACCCGGGGCCCCCGCCCCCGGCGGCGCGTTCCACCCCCTGGCCGAAGCTGGTGTTGACGCGGCGTTCGTGCAGGAGGAAGGCGATGTCCACGTCCGCGACGGTGAGGCTGGGATCCCGCCCGAAACGTTCTCCCCGGCACAGGACCGTGCCGTTTTCGGCGATGACCGTATCGCCCCCGAAGACCAGATCGGTGGTGGACTCGCCGACGCCGGCGGAGCAATAGGCGTAGGCGGCGAGGCAGCGCGCGGACTGCTGGCGTATGAGGTCGAGGCGGTAGGCGTCCTTGCCGGCGAGGTCGTTGCTGGCGCTGAGGTTGAGAAGGAGTTGGGCGCCGGCCAGGCTCAGGGCGGAGCTGGGCGGGATGGGCGCCCACAGGTCCTCGCAGATCTCGATGCCGATGCAGAGCCCGCGGGGGCCCTCGACCCGGAACAGGAGGTCGGCCCCGATGGGCACGGTGCCCGTCGGCAGGTCGATGCGGTTGCGGAGACGGGAGGACTCGGGCGCAAACCAGCGGCGTTCGTAATACTCGTGGTAGGTCGGCAGGTAGCTCTTGGGCACCAGCCCGAGCACCTCGCCCCGACAGACCGCCGCGGCGCAGTTGAAGAGCTGTCCGTCATGGGCCACGGGAAGGCCCACCGCAAACAGACAGGAATGGGACTCCGTGGCCCGGGCGAACTCCCCCAGGCTCTCCAACGCCGCCTCCAGCAGCAGACTCTGGCCAAACAGGTCGCCGCAGGTATACCCGGTGAGGCCCAGTTCCGGGAAGACGACGACCTCGCATCCCCTGGCCACGGCCTCCCCAACGCACTCCAGCGCCGCGGCGAGGTTCTCCCGTACCGCGGCCGGCCGGACCCGGGGCACGGCGGCCCCGACACGAACATAGCCGAATTGAGCGATCATCGCCGGACCGTTCCCGGAATGGCGGTTGGGGGCCAGGACCCGGGGGTGTCGGCAGCCACGGCAGGGAGCCGGGTCACTTGAGCCCCTTCTTGAGAAGGTTGTCGACCGCGCCCTTCGCCTCGTCCACCGTTCCCTTGGCGTCCCCGCCCACCGCCGCCGCCATGGCCTTCTGGATCTCCGCCAGAAGCTGCTGCAGGACCGTCTGCTGTTCGCCGCTGAGGCCCTCCAGCGCCAGACCCTCCTGCACCTTTGCGATTGCTCCCTGGTAGTTCTTGCCATCCATTAGCTTACGTGCCTCAGCCGCGATGTCGTCCACGCGGCCCTGGAGCTTGCTGACTTCGGCCTTTGCCCCGGCGACGGCTTCCTCCGCCTGCTCGCTGAGCTTCCCGGCCGCGGCGCGGCCCATGGCCCGGGAGTCGAAGCGCACGCTGCTCAGCGCCTCCTCCGGGAAACCGGCCTTGGCGGCGCTGTCGCCGAAGCCGACC
>JAFGRS010000476.1 GCA_016935045.1 Lentisphaeria bacterium
CCGTTTTCCGGACACCCGACGCCCCCCGCGGCCGGAAAACAGCCGGGGCGGGGCGGGGCGTTTTCCGGACACCCGGTGCCCCCCGCGGCCGGAAAACAGCCGGGGCGGGGCGGGGCCGTTTTCCGGACACCCGACGCCCCCCGCGACCGGAAAACAGCCCGGGCGGGGGGGGGCCGTTTTCCGGACACCCGACGCCCCCCGCGGCCGGAAAACAGCCGGGGCGGGGCGGGACCGTTTTCCGGACACCCGACGCCCCCCGCGACCGGAAAACAGCCGGGGCGGGGCGGGACCGTTTTCCGGACACCCGCCGCAGGCGCGGCAGGGCCCAGGGCGTGCCCGCGAGGCCGCGGGCGTTCCAGCCGGCGGCGCGATCGGGCGCCCATTGGCTCCCGTGGTGGTGTCCGTTTTCCCGTCTCGGGATGGCGTCCGTATTGCTGCGTGGTATAGTACGAGACCTATCGGCAGCGGTACGGCCTCGCCGGCATGGTTCGGACTCGCGTGCCGGCGAGGTTTCTGCCTCAGATGGATAGCCTTGCATCGGGTTTCCCGGGCGTGCGGGATGGGTGCGGGGCGGCGGATCGTGGTGAAAGGTCAACCCATGGCGGCTCTGCTCAACGGCATGCTTCTCACCGTCATCGGGATGGGGACCGTATTCCTGTTCCTGGGCATCCTGGTGGCCTGCACGACGGCCTCTTCGAGGGTCTGCGGCCGTTTTGCGCACCTGTTGCCGGAGAAGCAGGTCCCCCGCCGGAAGAAGGAAAGGGCTGCGGCTCCGGCCACCCGTCCCCCGGCCGGGGATGGTACCCTCGCGGCCGTGGTCAGCGCTGCCGTCCATGCCTACCGGCGGGACCATGCGCCGTAGGGTACCCGACGCCCACCCCGGGTGCATCTCCCCGGATATCGGACCGCAGGCACACATGGAGAAACGGGCATGAAGAAGATTCGTTTCATGGACACGTCCTTCCGCGACGGTTTCCAGTCGCTGCTGGGGGCGCGCGTGCTCACGGAGGATTTCCAGCCTGCGCTTGCGGCGGCGGTGGAGGCCGGCATCGACTGGTTCGAGATCGGTGGGGGTGCCCGTTTTCAGAGCCTCTACTTCTACTGCCAGGAAGACGCCTTCGAGATGATGGACCGGTGCCGCAGGACGGTCGGCCCGGAGGTCAATCTGCAGACCCTGTCCCGCGGCGCGAATGTCGTCGGTCTGGTCAGTCAGTCCCGGGACATCATTGACCTGCATGCCAAGCTGTTCGCCAAACACGGCATCACCAGCATCCGCAACTTCGATGCCCTCAACGACGTCCGCAACCTGGACTACTCCGGACGCTGCATCAAGAAGCACGGCCTCAAGCATCAGGTCTCCGTCACGCTCATGGGGCTGCCTCCCGGCACCCATGATGCCTATGCCCATTCGGCGGCGTTCTACGCCGACACCCTGAAGAAGATCCTCGAAGCCGAGATCCCCTTCGACTCGGTCTGCTTCAAGGATGCCAGCGGCACCGCCACCCCGCGCACCGTCCACGAAACCATCCTCCTGGCGCGGGACATCCTCGGCAAGGACGGCCAGATTCACTTCCACACCCACTGCACGGCCGGCAGCGGGCCGAGCTGCCTGATGGCTGCCATCGAGGCGGGGGCGGACATCATCGACCTGTCCATGGCGCCGCTCAGCGGCGGCACGGGGCACACGGACATCCTCACCATGTGGCACATCCTCCGGGGTACGGACTACACCCTGGACATCGACTACGAGAAGGTCCTGCTGGCCGAGGAGACGTTCAAGGAGTGCATGGCCAAGTACTTCATGGGGATCGAGTCCAAGGAGACCAACCCCCTCATCGTGCTCTCCCCCATGCCCGGCGGTGCCCTGACCACGAATACCCTGATGATGCGCGACAACAACTGCATGCACCTCTACAACGACGTCATCAAGGCGATGCGCGAAGTGGTCGAGCGGGGCGGATTCGGCACCTCCGTGACACCCGTCAGCCAGTTCTACTTCCAGCAGGCCTTCGTCAACGTGACCCAGGGGCCGTGGAAGAAGATCACCGATGGCTACGGCGACATGGTGCTGGGCTACTTCGGCCGCACGCCCTCCGCGCCGGATCCCGAGATCGTCAGGCTGGCCGAGGAGCAACTCGGCAAGCCCCACACCCAGGAGGACGTCCACGACATCAACGACCGGGATCCCAAGCTGGGGATCGCGCCGGCCACGCGGAAACTCCAGGACGCCGGTCTGCCGGCGACCGAGGAGAACATCTTCATCATTGCCACCTGCGGCGACAAGGGATTGGCATTCCTGCAGGGCAAGGCACCGTTGAGCGTGCCCCTGCTGGCGGACGAGGAACGCAACCAGACCGAGAAGTTCCTCAAGAAGAACAAGGGCGTGGCGGCGGAGATCGTCAAGAGCCTGGGTCTGGCCCCCGAGGCTCCGGTCCAGGCGCACGCGGCCGCGGGCCCGGCTTCCTATGTGGTCACGGTCAACGGGTTGCCGTATCATGTCGACGTCGCCCCGGCGGCGGCCGGCGCCATGCCGCACGTCACCCAGATACGCCCCCTGCCCGCTGCTCAGGCCCCCTCCCCCGCACCGGCTGCCGACCCGGCCCCCACGGCTGCCGCCGGAACTCCCTCGACCGCCGGTACCGAGATCGGTTCGCCCATGCCGGGCACGGTCCTGCGGGTGACGGCCGGCGTCGGCGACGAGGTCAAGAGCGGGGATACCCTGCTCGTGATCGAGGCCATGAAGATGGAGCAGGAGATCAAGTCCACCGTTGCGGGCAAGGTGATGGCCATCGATGTCAGTGTCGGCGAGACGGTGGAGAGCAACCAGGTGGTTGCGGTCATTGGCTGAGTGGTCGGTTCCCCAAGGCCGGAGAGGATGCATGGCGATGAAGCGACTGGGCACGTTGCTGCTGTTCGCGGGCTTGTTTGGGATGGGCCTCGCGGCGCGGGCCGAGAATTCGCTCACGGTGGAGTATGTGGATGACGTGTTCGGCGTCTCGCAGCGTGCGGACGGTGTGGTCGAGATCCGTTACCTCTGGCAGGATGCGGCGACGGTCTACAGCGTTTCGGTACGCCCGGACCAGATCGTCTTCCCGGGCCGGGAGATGCTGGTTCTGCACATCCACCACCGCAATGACAATCTTCCCCCGCGCAGCAAACCCCATGTGCAGAGCGGCATGACCTACCGGGTGGTGGAGGTGAACGTGACGGTGGGCGATCACCTGGATCCCGGCCACGCGGAACCCCTGATGACCCTGGTCCCCCTGCCCCTCACGCACGATTCCACCACCCCGGGGCGCACCGGCGGCTTCGGCTTCACGGAGCTGGTGGTCAACCTGTGGCGGAGCACGGGCATACGGGAGCTGATCCACCAGACCGGACAGGACTGGAGCCTTGGCATCGGCCGGTTGATCATGGTGTGCGTCGGGCTGGTGCTGATCTACCTGGCCATCTTCCGCGGCTTCGAGCCCCTCCTGCTGCTGCCCATCGGGTTCGGGGCCATCATGACGAATGTGCCCCTGGCCGATCTCTCGGGTCCCGACGGGATCCTGGGACAGATCTACCGGATCGGGATATCCACGGGGGTCTTCCCTCTGTTCATCTTCATGGGGGTGGGTGCGATGACCGACTTCGGACCGCTGATCGCCAATCCCAAGACGGCCATCCTGGGGGCTGCGGCCCAGCTCGGCATCTTCGGGGCGTTGCTGGGCGCGCTGCTGTTGGCGCTGCTGCCGGGCATCGGCTTCAGTCTCAAGGATGCTGCTTCCATCGGCATCATCGGGGGGGCCGACGGTCCCACGGCCATTTTCCTGGCCTCGCGCCTCTCCCCGAATCTGCTCGGGGCCATTGCCGTGGCGGCCTACTCCTACATGGCCCTGGTGCCCATCATCCAGCCACCCATCATCCGGCTGCTCACGACGCCCGAAGAGCGACGCATCCGCATGGTGCAACTCCGTCCCGTCTCCCGCCTCGAGAAGATCGTCTTCCCGATCATCATCACCCTGCTCTGCCTGCTGCTGCTGCCCGATGCCGCCCCACTGATCAGCATGCTTATGTTCGGCAACCTCATGCGCGAGTGCGGCGTGGTCGACCGACTCAGCGACACGGCCCAGAATGCCCTCATCAACATCGTCACCATCTGCCTCGGACTGGCCGTGGGGTCGAAACTGAACGCCGACAAGTTCCTCAACCTCGAAACCCTCGGCATCCTCCTCCTCGGGCTGGTCGCATTCTCCATCAGTACCGCCGGGGGCGTGCTCTTCGGCAAACTCATGTGCCGGCTCAGCGGCCGCACCATCAACCCCATGATCGGCGCCGCCGGCGTCTCGGCCGTCCCCATGGCCGCCCGGGTCGTCAACAAGGTGGGACTCGAAGCCGATCCCCACAACTACCTGCTCATGCACGCCATGGGACCCAACGTGGCGGGAGTCATCGGCTCGGCCGTCGCGGCGGGGGTCCTCCTCAACGCCCTCAAGCACCTGTCGAACTGAGGGCCAGGGGCGGTGCGTGTCCGCCGCGGGATACGGGGGTCAGGGGCGGAGGAAGCGTTCGACGAAGATCCGGTCCGCGGGGGCCAGATCGAGGGCTGCGAGACAATCGGCGGGGAACCACTCGGCCTTCTGGGCCAGCCGGCAGACCGGTTCGGCGTCCGCGGGGACCAGGCATTCCAGGAAGTGGAGTACGACGTGTTTCCCGGGATACGTGTGCTCGACCGTGCCCAGGTGTTCCGCCCGCAGGATCCCCAGTCCGAGTTCCTCAAGGAGTTCCCGCCGGATACACTCTTCGAGGGTCTCCCCTTCGGCCACCTTGCCCCCGGGGAACTCCCACTTCCCCGCCAGGTGACTTCCCCCCGGACGCGTCGCCAGAAGCACACGGTCCCCGCGGCGCACCACCGCCGCACACACCTCCACCGACGTCATCAGCGCCGCGTACCGATGACGAATTCGGCGCGGCGGTTACGGCCGTGCTGCGACTCCGACGTCGCGTTGGGAACGGCAGGTCTCTCCTCGCCGTAACTCACCGTTTCCAGGCGATCCCCGGTGATGCCCAGGCTCATCAGGTAGTCGCGCACGACCAGCGCGCGCTGTTCGCCGAGGGCGCGGTTGTACTCGTCGCTGCCGCGGTCGTCGCAATGGCCTTCCACGATCACGGCGTAGTTGGCATACTCCTTCAGGTGCCCCGCCAGGGTCTCCAGCTTCGGCCGTTCCGCGGGGCCAATGGCGGCGCTGTCGTAGGCAAAGTACACCACCACGCTCGCCCAGCGTTCCTGCGTCGGGACGATGCCGCCCCCGCTGCCGTCCGTCAACGGCTGGTCCGTGGCAGTCCAGCCGCCGCCGCTCGGCCCCAGGGCCTCCGTACCCACGAAGGGCTTGAACTCACCAAGACCGCCCCCGAAGTCCGCGCCGGCGCCCGCCACACCCTCGCCCCCACCCGGCGCGGAACCCCGCAATCCCGTCAGGTCCAGCTTGGGACGCCGAGCGCACCCCGTAGCCGACAGAAACCCGAGTACTACCGCGGCTGCCGCCAGTGACCGAATCCACGTCGTCATCCGTGCTGCCCTCGCTGCTCGTGCGCCTGCCCTGCGGAGGCTCTCGACATACTGACAAGGAAATGTACCAGAACCCCGCCCACGTTACAAACCCGGCAGCACCGGTTTTGTCATGCTTCAGTCAACGCAGGGATGCTCGCGGTACGCTCGCCCTCCAGGGGATGGAGCGCCCGCGTCCTCGCGGGCACTCGCGGCTCAGCAGGAGCTTCGCCCTCCAGGGGGATGGAGCGCCCGCGTCCTCGCG
>JAFGRS010000477.1 GCA_016935045.1 Lentisphaeria bacterium
ATGGACACGAATTCACACGAATGAGAAGCAGTCGCAGGGCTTTGGACCGGGACGCAACGGGAGTTCCTCGTCTGCCGCTTCCGGTGTCGGAACTCGTTGCGCCCATTGGTGTTCATTCGTGTCCATTCGTGGTTCATGAGTAGATCAGGCTAAGGCCGCGATGGAGTGAGAGTCATGATCCGGTTCACGATAGCGGCGGTGGTGGCATGCGGTACGGCCTGTTCGTTTGCCGGGGTGGCCGCGGGTCAGCCCGTAGCGTGGTACGCGTTTGACGTGGCGGAGACCCTGGGGAAGGACTCCGGGTCCGCGGGTGTGGAGGTGTCGGTGGCGGGGGGCAGGGCCGTGCCGGGTAGGGTGGGGAGCGCCCTGGCGTTGGACGGGAGCGGGGGATTCGAGATTCCCGACCGTCCGGATCTGCGCACGGACGGGCCCTTCACGATCGAGCTGTGGATCCGCTTTGCCGTCGTGGACCAGTTCTTCGGCATCCTTGCCAAGCCGGACGAGTACCTGCTCCGTCTGGACCCTCTGGCCGAGGGGGGACACCTCTCCTTCTTCGTCTGCGCCGACGGCCGTTGGGAGCCCCGCGTACGGGGGCCGCGTCCCGTCCCCGATGTCTGGTATCACGTCCTTGCCTCCTGGGATGGGGGGGTGGCGCGTCTGTGTGTGGACGGCCGCGAATCCACGTCCGTGCGCAGCGGGGGGATTGCCTCCACGGGCAACCCGATCCTCGTGGGCAAGGGCTGGAAGCATGGGCCCGTGCCCTTTGCGGGGCTGATCGACGAACTCAAGATCACCACGGGTGTGGTGAGCGCCGGGACCGCGGCGCGGCAACGCTACGGCGTCGACGACCGTCTGGGGCTGCCTCCGGTTTCCCGGGCGGACTTCGACTTCGCGGACTCCGCGCAGGGTTGGATGGCGGCGGATGCCGGGCCGGGGGGGAGCCGGGCAGGGGCCTGGGTGGTCGAGGTGGAGGGCGGGGCGGGTGTACTGCTGAGTCCCTGCCTCGACCTGCCGGCGGCGCAACGCGAGTTTGTGTCCGTCGTGTTCTCCGCCACGGCGGGGAACGAGGGACGGCTCTGGTTGGTGGGACGCGAAGCGGACGAGATCATCCCCTTTGCCCTGCGTGCGGACGGGCAGCCGCACCATTACGCGATCGACGTGCGCACCAGTCCGGTGCGGGACGCGGGGCCCTTCGTGGTCGGTCTCTTCCCGAGCGACACTGCCGCGCAGGTCGGGCTGAGCCGGGTTCAGGTGGGGGAACGCCCCCTGGGGCGTGCCGAGGTCGAGATCCGGGGCCTGGATCCCGAGAAGCCGTTGAACCGTGCCGGGCGTGTCACGCCGGTGGTGGCCGCCGTACGCAACCATGGCGGCCGGCAGGAGGGACTGCACGCCCGCCTGACGGCGTCGGCGCCGGTCCGCATCCGTGGGGACGTGCTCCGGCCGTTGCCGCCCCTGGAGCATGGGGAGGAGATTTCCCTGCGCTGGGAGATCGAGTCCGAGGCCGCCGGGGAGGCGGAGGTGCGCCTCGTGGTCGAGGGGGAGGACACGGCTGCCGTGACCGCGGTCCTCGCTCTGGAGTTCCTGCCGCCGCTGTCCATCACCCCCGGATACCTGCCCGAGCCTGTTCCGGCGCGGTCTCCAGTCTGGATCGGGGCCCACCACTGCCCTCTCTGGGAAGCCGACAAGCCCGGCATGTGGACCCAGGTCCTCCGGTATCCGGAGCGGACGCCTGCCCTCGGGCTGTACGCGCAGGACAATCCGGAGGTCGCGGATTGGGAGACGACCTGGGCCGTCGAGCACGGCGTCTCGTTCTTCGTATACTGCTGGTACCGTTCGAGTCAGGGAGGTCCCGTGACCACCCGGTTTGCGAGTGCGATTCACGATGCCCTGTTCCGGTCCCGGTATCGGGACAGGATGAAGTTCACCATCATGTGGGAGAATCAGTCCCGGGGCAGGGCGGGGGTGGCGGACGAGCAGGACCTGATGGTCAACCTTCTGCCCTTCTGGATGGAGAACTACTTCCGCCACCCCAGCTACATGGTTCTGGACGGGAAGCCGTTGCTGTTCATCTACCGTCCGGAGTTTCTGGTGTCGGACCTCGGCAGCGTCGAGAACGTACGCGCCGCCTTTGGCAAGATGCGGGAGGCCTGCGTCGAAGCCGGGTTTCGCGGGCTGTACCTTCTGGGCGAATACCGCGGCACCGATCCGAAGCATCTCGAACAGATGAAGGATCTGGGTCTGGACTACACCTTTGCGTACTGCTGGCCGGTCGCCGGCAACCCGACTCCGGAGAGGGCCATCCGGGCCCAGCTCGATGCCATCCGGCGCACCCGCGAACTGAAGATTCTGCCCCAGGTGATCACCGTCACGCAGGGCTGGACCGGCTGGCACAACGAGGGCAGCGTCTGGCGCCTGCCTCCGGCGGACTGGCAGCGACTGCTCGAAGAGGCCAAGGCCATCCTGGCAACCTATCCCCCCGGCGAACTGGGGGGCCGTGTCCTGCTGCTGGACAACTGGAACGAGTGGGGAGAGGGGCACTATCTCGCCCCCCATCGGCAGTACGGCTTCGGGTATCTGGATGCCGTGCGCGCGGTCTTCACCGACGCGCCGGCGGAGCACACGGACCTGATCCCCGAGGACCTGGGCATGGGCCCCTACGACACTGCCGTACGCGGGTACTACCGGCAGCGCGAGGAACTGCGCGCGCTGCTGTCGCTCCGGGTGACGAAGGGGGAGCGCCGGGAGCCCGGGCTGATCGGCTGGTGGGCGTTTGACGAAGCGGGAGATTCTCCGCTGGCCTCCGACTATGCCGGCAACGGGCTGGGTGGCCACGTGGAAGGGGCCTCGCGCGCGCCTGGTTTCGATGGCGGCGCCCTCGTCTGTGCCGGGGGCTGCGTGGTCATCGAGAGCCACCGGCTTCTGGCTCCACGCCAGGGGATGACCCTCGAAGCCTGGGTGCGCACGGACACGCCCGGACAGAGCGACCGCTGGTTCGTGAACCGGATCTTCGGGGGCAACACGGCCTCGGGGTACCGCATGGGCCTGAGCCAGGGGCGCCCCTGCTTTGCCGTGCCTGTCAGCGACTGGAGCCACCATCTGGTCGGCGAGGAACCGTTGCCGGTCGGGCGCTGGGTCCACCTCGCCGGGACCTGCGACGGGACTGCCCTGCGGCTGTACATGGACGGGCGCGAGTGCGGTTCCATGCCGCGTGCCGGGGAGGTACGCCCCAATGCCTTCCATCTCTGCCTCGGGAACTTCGAAATCGGGCACGCGGCTCACTTTCAGGGCCTTCTCGATGAGGTCAGGCTGTACAACCGGGCGTTGTCCGCGGAGGAGGTCCGGGTGCGGGCGTCAGCCGGGGCGCGTTAGCCTCGATGCTGTTCATTCGCGGTTCATGAGCCGATCAGGTTGGTGTCGGGGGCCCTCGATTGCCGGGAGGGTCAGGGCTCAGCAACGTGAGCAGTATCGGGGCTGGCGCCCCTCCAGAGTGGAGGAATCTCATGCATATGCCCGTCGGTCTCGTGCTTCTGCTGGCGGCGGCCCAGGGGGTAGCGGCGCCGCTGCCGCCCCGGGGGGGGAAAGCTCCCTTCCGACTGCTGTACAACAACGACGCCACCAACGTCCTCAGTTGCGAATCGCCCTTCCACGAACCCGGGGCGCCGGTCACGGATGCCGCGATCGCGGGTTCCATCGACGAGGTCGCGGAGCGGGGCGTGGACGCCTACCTGTTGAGTCCGGGTCTGGGTCACTATCCCTGGTGCCAGGGAGAACGGGTGCGCGAGCACTACGCCTGGTGGACCGCGAAGACGGGTCTCGAACCGGACCCGTACGGTCGGTATCTGCTCGAAGGGGGCGACTGGGTCCGCGTGCTGGTGCAGCGTTGCCGGGCCCACGGGATGGCCCCCTTCGTCAGCTTCCGCATGAACGACGTGCACATGATGGAGTTCGCGGGCGAGGCGCATCCCCGGTCGCAGTGGGCCAGTCGCTTCTACACCGAGCACCCGGAGTACTGGATCGAGCCCGAGCACAAGACGAAGTGGCCCTCGGGGTACAACCACCGGCGGGGGTTGAACTGGGCCGAGCCCGCCGTCCGCGAGCACAAACTGGCGATGCTCACCGAGCTGTGCGAAGGCTACGATCTGGACGGTCTCGAACTCGATTTCCTGCGCGACCACGTCCTGTACCGGGATGAGGTTCCGGAAGCCGCGCGCCTCGAGATCACCACCGGCTTCGTGCGCCAGGTCCGGGCGCTGCTGGACCGCACGGCGTTGCCGGGACGGCGCCGCTGGCTGTGCGCGCGGGTGCCGCTCGAGCGGAGCCGTTGGCGCGAGACGGGTCTGGATGTATCCGCACTGGTCGGGGCCGGGGTCGAGATGCTGAACTGCTCGGGGTGGTACCACACGATCACGACCCACGATCTGGGTGCGATCCGGAAGGAGGCGCCGGGCGCGGCCCTCTACCAGGAACTGACGCACAGCGCCGGGACCATGTGGTTCGTGGCGGAACGTTCGGGCTATGGCACCGTCGGCCACCCGCGCACGTCGGACACCATGCTCTACACCGTGGCCAACCTCGCCTACGCCCGGGGCGCGGACGGCATCAGCCTATTCAACTTCGTCTACACCCGCAGCGGCGATAGGAGACTGCCCTGGCTGCGCCGCGAGCCGCCCTTCCAGGTGCTGCCGCATCTGCGGGACCCGGCATGGCTTGCCCTGCAGCCGCAGCACTACTGGCTCGGGCAGTGGAGCTACCACAACCAACTCTCGTCGAGCCGCATCACCGCCGAGCGCCCGCGCACATTCCGCCTCGATGCGGCCCTGCCAAAGCGGCCGATCACGGGGCAGGCGCGGCTGAGACTGCATGCCCAGGAGCCGATCCCGGGGACGATGCGCGCGGCCCTCAACGGCACGGACCTCGAACCGACGCCGGATGTGTCCGCGTTGCTCGATTATCCCTACGACGCCATGCTCAGCGACGCCCCGCGCCGGCGTGCCTGGGTCCTGCCCGTGGACTTGGTTCGGGAGGGGATCAACGAGGTGCGGGTGAGCGTGGATGAGGACGCCGGGTCGGTGCGCGTCACCTGGCTCGACTTCGCGCTGCCGTGACTCCGGCTGGGGCATCCCGGTCGACCGGGCGGGACATGGCGCCCCGCCTCCGGCGTACGAGGGATGGTCCAGGGCGTGGCCGCTCCGAGAACATGGGACGGCTGCTGAGCCAATTCTCAAAGCCCTCGGGGTTTGGCTGAGGCATTGCGTTCATGGCAGCGGAGGGTCTTGCAGGGCTCGTCGACACAGGATATGATCCGTTGTCGGTTCCGCGGCCGGGGACAGCTCACTATCGGGCGATGCCGCGTCCGCACGGGCTTCCCGGCAGGGGCATTCGGGGCTGAGGTCTCGTGCGCGTGTTCGGGCTTTTCCTGTGTGGGTTGAGGCGGCAGTCTGAGATGCGTTCCGTCCGGTCTGGCGCTGGGTCCCGTGAGGTACGGGACTGGACGGTTCGCCTCCGGCGCGGGAGTATGGCAGTCAGGGAAAGGAGAGCATCGGATGAAGGCGAAGCGTTGGCAGCTGATGATTCTGTTGCTGTGTTGCGTGGGGATCGCGGGGACCGGGTGCCGCACCACCACCACGATCGACTTCGAGGAACCGGGAGGAACAGCCCTGGTCATGGGGAGCAGAACCTACCAATTTCCCGCACAGATGAAGCTGCCGCAGCGCACACCCCCCGGCACGACGGTGGGAGGCAGGGACGTGGTGTTCATCATCCCCCATGCCGCGGCGCCGGAGCGTCAGGTCGTCGCAAAGGGCCTGCTCTACGTCTACAAAGTCCAACTGAGTGACGTCGACCGGCTTGCCCGGAACTACTTCCGCATCACGTCCGACAAGATTCAGTCGCTCCTGGAAGGAGCTGCCGTCACCATCGAGGGGCTGAGCGCAGACGGAGCCAAGGAGCTTTATCGCGTCGTCATCGGCCTCGACCGCGAAAACGCGCCGTAGGGACTCACGAACCGCGTCCGTGTCGCCGCCCCTGGCGTATCCGTGGTGCGGGCGGGGGCCTTGCTTCAGGTGCAGCGGCACGGTGCGCTGCGGATAGGAGGCGGCACATGGTACAGTCCCTGACTCGATTCTCCGTTGCCGTTCTTCTCCCTGTAGCCATGAGCTGTCGAGGGCCGGGCGGGGCGGTGTCTTCCGTCGCCGTGGACCAGGCCATCGAGTCCACGGGGGCAGTCTACCGTCACACGGCGTCCGCGGTCGACTTCCAGACGGAGGAGGCCGAGGCCGCTGTGGAGCTTCGTCTACCCACGACGGCGAGCCTGGATGCGGCCAATGCCGGGCAACTCGAGGGGCAGCAACAACAGGCAACCCAGACAGCCGAGACCGACACCGCGGACCTGCGGGCCAGGGGCGATACCGCCGGCAGTGCGGCGTCCCTGTCCACTGCCGGTCAACGTGGAGATGAGCGCAGGGCGACGGCCGAGGCGGCACTGGCCAGAGGCCGTCAACGGGCCGGGGAAGAAGCAGCTTTCCACCGGGGACATGACGACCGAACGGCCCAGACCGCGACATCCCAGGCGGGGCGTTCAACGGCGGTCGACGCAACGGCCAGCGTTGCCAGCCGGACAGGCGCGGCCAGCGCCCTGGCCCGCGCCGATGCGGGCCGCAGCAGTGCCTGGGGCGAGGCCGCAGCTCTGGAGGCGCATCTTGCGCGTTCGGGGGACGTCAGTCGAAGGGACGACGGGAGGACGGCAGCGGACGTGGACCGTGCCGCTGAACGGACGAGGGGCCACGCCGCCCACCTGGATGCCCGCCACGACGAGGCGAGCCTCCTGCATGGCAGCCGCAGCGGAAACATGGTTGCCTCCGCGTTCTACGCCCACATGGAGGACAGCGAGACCATGCCCTGTCTGAGCGTCGAGAAGGAACCGTTGCAGTCCAGTGTGTACATCGGCCAGGAGTTCTGCTATCGAACCAGCCTGACCAACCGGGGCCCCTTGGCGCTGCGCCAGATCCGCGTGCGCAACCTGGGCCCTCACAATGCACGCTTTCTGGGCGTGGGATACCGCTGGTATGAGTACCTGTTGCCGTTTCTGCGCCGTGTGTCCCTGGACCCCGAGGGCAACCTCCTGGTGAGGGGCACACTGCCTCCGGGGTACGCGGTGGTGTTCATCACCCGCTATCGAGCCGAGGTGGACGCCGCGAAACTCGAACGGCTCCAGGATCGGATCGCGCCGTAACGGGGCAGCCACAGGGCGGTACATTCGGCCCAGGCTCTTTGCGCCACGGTTGTTCTCGCCGGGGCGGCGGCAGAGGCCGGTGGCCACTCACCACGATCCGCCGCGGGATGTTCCCGGATCGCGCGGAAGGCGGGGACCGAGTCCTCCACGCCTCAGTCCGTGTCGATGGCGATTTCCCCGATATCGAGTTCGGCGGACACCGCCTGGCCGAGGAGTTCCACGTTGACGGTGACCCGGGTGCGGTTGCGGCGGCGGGTGACGATGCCGGTCATGCCCTTGAGGGGGCCGTTGCGGACCACGATGGGTTGTCCGGGCTGGAGTTCCGGCAGGACGACGAGTTCGGCCTCGGTCTGGAGGCGTTCCAGGCGCCGGATGTCCTGCAGTTCCCGCACCAGGGTTTCTTCCTGGGTGGGTGTGACTTCGAGGCAGTGGACGACGCGGTGGCTTTGCAGGAGCAGGGGTACGGTGCCGGCGCCGACCTGGACGAAGACATAGGAGCGGAACATGGGCAGGTAGGTTTCGACGGTGCGTCTCTGGTATCGTTCCGCTCTGCGGATGAGGGGCAGGTAGGCCGGGATGTCGTGGCGTTGGCAGTAGTCGCGGACGACCTTCTCGCACCGGGGTTTGGTGTAAGCGGGGACCCAGAGCAGGTCGGGAACCTGGGAGATGACGACATCGCGGGTCACGCGGTTTGCCTTCCAGCGGCGGGGGCACGTGGCATCAGGGGTCCTCGGCGGGGAGGGCTTCCGGGTAGTTTTTTCGGAGGAAGTTCCGGCACAGGGTCGTGACCTCCTCGGCGGTGCCGCAGGTGACGGCCTGGTCCACCAGGGCTTCGGCTTCGTGCATCCGGATGTGGCGCACGACCCGTTTGACTTCGGGGATCGCCACGGGCGCCATGCTCAGCTCATGGATCCCCAGTCCCAGGATCAACGGCGCGTAGAGTGGTTCGGCTGCCATCTCGCCGCAGATCCCGATCCACTTGCCGTGCGTGTAGACCGCCTGGACGACGTGCTGGATCATGCGGATGATCGCGGGATGCGTGGGCTGATAGAGGTAGGAAATGTCGGGATTGGACCGATCCACGGCCAGGGAGTACTGCACCAGGTCGTTGGTGCCGAGGCTGATGAAATCCACATGGGGGGCGAGCTTGTCCGCCAACATGGCCGCGGCAGGGACTTCGACCATGATGCCCACATCGAGATGGGGATTGTAGTCGATGCCCTGCGCGGTCAACTCCTCCTTGACATCCGCCAGCACGGCCAATGCCTGCTGCATCTCCTCGAGGGTCGAGATCATGGGGAACAGGATGCGCACCTTGCCGAAGGCGCTGGCGCGCAGGATCGCCCGGAGCTGCACGCGGAAGATGTCCATCCGATGGAGGCAGAAGCGTATGGCCCGCATGCCGAGGAAGGGATTGAGCTCGACGGGCATCTTGAGGTGACTGAGAAACTTGTCCCCCCCGATGTCAAGGGTGCGGAAGATCACCGAGCAGGGGTAGATGGCTTCGGCCACCTGGCGGTAGGTGTGGAAATGCTCCTCCTCG
The DNA here is from genome assembly GCA_016935045.1 of Lentisphaeria bacterium. Classification (GTDB taxonomy): domain Bacteria; phylum Verrucomicrobiota; class Lentisphaeria; order Oligosphaerales; family JAFGRS01; genus JAFGRS01. Next base: position 8,775 of record JAFGRS010000477.1, read on the forward strand.
TCGCAGAGGCCGTCGCTGCGGATGAAGAGGAACTCGGTGCGGAACAGCCCGATGCCGATGCCCTGCATCAGGCGCAGGGACTCCACCTCGTCGGGCAGTTCGATGTTGCCCGCCATGCGGACGTGGAAGCCGTCCAGCGTTTCGGCGGGGAGGGAAGCATCGACCTGCACGCGCGCCAGCCAATCGGCCTGTTCCCGGGTGCGGCGTTCGTACACCCTGAGCTGTTCGGGGGTCGGGTTGATGACCACTTCCCCCCGGCTGCCGTCCACGATGAGGGTCTGATCGTCCGCAATGGCCTGAATGTGTTCGCTGAGTCCCACCACGGCCGGGATCCCCATGGCTCGTGCCATGATGGCCGTATGACTGGTGCGGCTGCCGATGGCGGTGATGAAGGCCCGTACATGCTGCCGGTCGATTCCGGCCGTGTCCGAGGGCGAAAGGTCCTGGGCCACAACAATGCAGGGCTCGGTGAGGTGGGAGAGGTCGGCAACCTTGTGGCCGTGCAGGTTGCAGATGATGCGTCCGGCGACGTCCTGGATATCCACCAGGCGGTCGCGGATGTAGCTGTCGTCGACCTGCTTCAGTGCCTCCCGGTAGTGCCGGATGACGCTTTCGAAGACGTATTCCGCGTTCCGGCGCTGTTTGCGGATTCCTTCCACGACCTGGCCGACGACGGTCGGGTCGTCGACGAGCAGCAGATGGCTGTCGAAGATGGAGGCGCTGTCGCGGCCCAGAACGTCGTGCACCCGCCGTCGCAGGGCCTCGATCTGGCCGCGGGACATGCGCAGGGCTTCCTGGAAGCGTTCCACTTCCTGCTCGACCTCGTCTTCGTCGAGATGGATCTCCTGCACCGTGGGCGTGGGGGAGCCGATCAGCAGCGCCTTGCCGATGACGACTCCCGCGGAGACCCCCGTTCCCTTGAGACGCTGGCCGCTGACGTCCATGCTCACTCCTCGTTGAAGCGGGACAGGAAGAGGCGCTCGAGGGCATCCAGAGCGGCGATCGCGTCCTCGCCTTCGGCGGTGAGGCTGAGGCGGGTCCCGGGGCCGGCTCCGAGCATGAGGACCCCGATGATGCTCTTGCCGTCGCTGGCGTGTCCCTCGCGGACGATGCGGATATCCGAGCAGAATCCCTTGGCGACCTGGACCAGGCGGGACGCAGGCCTCGCATGCAACCCGAGGGAGTTTTCGACGACCACCTCCCGGGAGTGCGTCTGCAGCGTCTTGACCGTCTTGGGTCTGCCTGGGACCATTTCCATGCCGCCTACCGCAACACCGATCTCCCGCGGCACACAAGCACCGCACGCGGGACTGCCTACTATAAGCCGCCTGGCAGGGATCGTCTATCCCGCGTGGGGGCTCCCGGTAACGCCTCAGTGGAAACAGGAAGGACTCGGCAATCGGCTCAGCAGGAGCTTCGCCCTCCAGGGAAATCGGCTCAGCAGGAGCTTCGCCCTCCAGTCCGAACCGAGTACGCGACGCCCC
>JAFGRS010000478.1 GCA_016935045.1 Lentisphaeria bacterium
CCCTGGGGTACACCTTCAACGAGACCCCCATGGACGCGGTCTACAACCTGACGTTCATCGTCCCCCACACCGCGCCGGACCTGGTGGTGCGCTTCCGGGGCATCAACCTGGGGGGCACCAGCGACGAGGCCTGGGGCCTGGACAACGTGGTTGCCACGGTCAGCCTGCAGGAGGAACCCCCGGACCTGCTCCCGGCCGCGGTCGCCGGCCCCGCGAGCGTTGGCTGGGGTGAGGTGATCACGGTTACCTGGGAGGTCCACAATCAGGGCATCAATCCGGCCCGGGGCGACTGGTCGGACCGGATCTACCTCTCCGCCGACGCCGACCTCGATGACGCTGACACCCTCCTGGCCGGTTACGACGCCGCGGCCCGGTCGCCCCTCGCCGCGGGGGCTTTCTACGCCGCCTCCACGTACGGCACGGTCCCCATCGGGCTGGCGGGGGACGCCTTCGTGCTCGTCGCCGCCGACGGCAACGAACGGCAGGTGGAGACCGACGAGACCAACAACCTGGCGGCAGGAGCGGTCCACATCCGCGCCCCGGACCTGCGCCTGGCCGTGGTGACCGGCCCGGACACCGCCCCCACCGGCAGCGCCGTCACGGTGTCGTGGCGGGTCGAGAATGTCGGTGACGCGGGGACGACGGCGGCGGCCTGGTCGGACCGTGTTCTGCTCTCCACCGACGACCTGCTTGGGGACGACCTCATCCTGGGGACGTTCCCGCGCACCGGCGCCCTGGCGGCCGGCGGCAGCTACACGGGTGTCCAGAACGTGACGCTTCCGGTGGACCTGAGTGCCGGCGCCTACCGCCTGCTGGTGGTGACCGATGTGCTCGACCAGGCCCCTGAGCTTCCGGGAGGGGTTGGGAATGTGGGGATTTCCGGGCCCATGGAGGTCACCCTTGCCCCCGTGCCGGACCTGGTGGTGCACTCGGTGACGCATCCCGCGGAGGGGTCTCCGGGGGGCAGCCTGGAGGTGACCTGGCAGGTGCGCAACGCGGGGCAGGCGCCGGTGACGGGCATGTGGACCGACCGTCTCTACCTATCCCCCGACGGCACGGTCGGCAACGGGGTGCTGCTCGGGAGTTATCTCCAGGCGGGGCCCCTCGAACCCGGCGCGGACGGGCTCAGCCGCAGCGAAACCGTCGCCCTGCCGGAATGGGATGACGGTACCTATATCCTAATGGTAGTGACCGACGCCACCTTCGCCGTCTACGAACGCGACGGGGAGAGCGGCAACACGGTCCCATCGCCCCAGGCCGTGGTCCTGCGCCACCCCAACCTCACCGCGACCATCCTCAGCGCTCCGGCGTCGGCCGAATCCGGCGAGCCGGTCACCGTGCGCTGGCGGATCACCAACGCCGCCAACGGCAGCGCCCAGGGCGGTTGGACGGATCGCCTGACCATCACGCCGGCCGGCAAGGCCGAGGTCATCCTCGCCGAAAGCGCCCGAACGGCTGACCTCGCGGGGGGCGCCTCCTACGAGGCCGAGGTCACCGTGGCCCTGCCGGACGGCATCGCGGGCAGCTTCGTGCTGCGGCTGCTCTGCGATGCGGAGAATGAGGTGGACGAACGGGCCGACGAGGGCGACAACCTCGATACGGCCTTCGTGGCCATGACCCTGGCCCCGTACCCCGACTTCGAACTGGTCGAGGTGACCTCTCCCTCCATCGCCATCGGCGACCCGGTGGACCTGCACATCACCTGGCGCGTGCGCAACGCCGGCGACGCGGCCGGACGCATCGCTTCGTGGATGGACCGCGTCTGGCTCTCGACGGACGAGTCCCTCGGCGGCGGCGACACCCTCCTGGGCGAGGTGACGCACGACGGGCTCGTGCCCCCCGGCATCGAGTACCAGGGCAGCCTCATCGCCACCATGCCCGCCGGCTTCGTGGGACGGCGCACCGTGATCGTCGAGGCCAATGCCGAGCGCCGGGCCTACGAGCACCCCGACACGGCCGCCAACGTCGGCACGCCGGGCCATCCCACCGACATCATGCTCATCCCCTACGCGGATCTGGTGGTCAACACGGTCACGGCCGACGCGGCCGGGCAGAACGGCGAGCCGATCCAGGTCACCTGGGCCATCGCCAACCAGGGCATTGGGCCGACCGACCTTTCGAGCTGGTCCGACGTGCTGTATCTGGTCCCGGAGGGCGGCGGCAGCCGGCGCCGGATCGGCGGTTTCAGCCACGTCGGCGCCCTGGGCGTCGGGGAAGCCTATCAGAGGACGGTCACGGCTACGATCCCCGCCGACACCGCCGGAGGCAACTACACGATTCAGGTGGAGACGGGGGGGCCCTTCGAGTTCCTCTTCAGCGACAACAACAGCGCCGACTCCGGGCCGGTGGCGATCACCTATGTCCCGCCGCCCCAGTTCGACCTCGAAGTGACCCTCGTGGACGGGCCGCCGGGGACTGCGCCCGTGCTCGACGGCGATTGGGTGAACATCTCCTGGACCGTCGTCAACCACGGTCCGGACACGGTAGAGGGGCCCTGGTACGATTCGGTGCTGGTCGCCCTCAACGGCGATGTCGGCAACCTGGTCGAGTTGGGGCGCTTCAGCCGCGGGCAGCCCCTCGAAGCCGGCCACAGCTACTCGCGCACCGAGCTGGTCCGCATGCCGGTGCGCGCCCAGGGTCTGTACCGGGTCTTCGTCCGCAGCGATTCCGCGGCCGAGGAAGCCGAGACGGACGAGGGCAACAACCTCCTCGGGGACGACGTCACCTTCCTCCTGGCGCTGCGGCCGCGGCCGGATCTACAGGTCACTGGCCTGCTGGCCCCGGACCAGGTCCCCGCCGGCACCGTCATCGACGTCGAATGGGTGGTCACCAACCTCGGCACGGCCGACACCCCCACCGGCGGCTCCCGCTGGTGCGACGGCGTCTACCTCTCCTTCGACCACCGGCAGGACGGCGGCGACTGGCTCCTGGGCAGGGCGGACAACGGCAGCGCCCTGGCGGCAGCCCACGACCCGCAGCCCGCCGAATCCTACCGCACCACGGGCACCTATCAACTGCCGCCGGAAGCCGGGGGCAACCTCTTCGTCCTGGTCAAGGCCGATGTCGACAACGGCGTCGACGAATACCCCGGCGAGGACAACAACGTCACCGCCTACCCCATCGCCATCGACGTGCAGCCCGTGCCGCCTCCGGACCTGGTGACGTCCCATGTGGCGGGACCGTCGGATGTCTTCGAGGGCGGCGCCATCTCGGTGCGCTACCGGGTGACCAACAACGGCGCCGGGATCACCTATCCCGCGAGCTGGTCCGACACGGTCTGGCTGACCCTGGGCCGGGACCGCCCGAACAGCGCCCGGGGGGACATCCAGCTCGGCAGTTTCGGCCGCAGCGGCGCCCTCGAGGTCGGCCAGTTCTACGAGCGTACGGTGCAGGTTACCGTGCCCTCGAACTGCCACATCCACGGGCAGTACTACGTCACGGTCTGGGCCGATGCGGCGGACGCGGTGTACGAGGCGTCCTTCGACGTCAACGTCAACCCGGATGCTCCCAACGACCTGCACGGGAGCAACTTCAAGGCCGGCAACCTGATCAACGTGCTCTACCGTCCCGCGCCGGACCTGCGCGTCACGGCCTTCTCCGCTCCCGCCGAGGCCCGCGCCGGCGAGTCCGTGACCGTGAGCTGGACCGTCACCAACAAGGGCCCCATCCCCACGGATGTCGGCACCTGGGGCGACGGCATCTGGCTGAGCGAGGACGAGGCGACCCAGCCCGGCGGCTCCGGGTCCTGGCTGGTCTTCGGCATGCCCCACAACGGCATCCTCGGACCCGACGAATCGTACAGCCAGACGGTCACCTTCACCCTGCCGCCCTCGGCACGGGGCAGCTACCTGACCGTGCGGACCAATCAGCCCATCGCCAGCGTCACCGCCACCGACCCCAACAGCCCCGAAACCGCCCTCGAACAACTCCACCAGGAAGTCGAGGGCGTCCTCGGCCGCGCCGCGGAGATCCTCGGCAAACCCCTCGAAGAGGCGACCCACGCGGATATCAGCCAACTCAGCTACGGCGACATCATGTACATCCTCGTGGACAACTCGTCCCCCGTGCCCACGGTCTGGGAAGGACCCAACACGGACAACAACACGCGCACCGTGGCCTGCGAGGTTACCGGGGACGCCGCCGACCTCGCCGTGATCGGCGTCGACGTGAGCACGACGGAAGTCTTCGGCGGCGAGTCCGTCGAGGTGAGCTACACCGTGGCCAACGGGGGTGCGGCGGGGGTCTGGCCCCGCACCCGGTCCTGGACCGAACGGGTCTATCTGACGCCGGAGGCCGCCTACGACGCCTCCCGGGCCACCCTCGTGGCCGTGATCGAGCACGACAACGTCGCGGGCCTCGAGCCGGGGGAGAGCTACCAGGGCCACGCCAGCGCGCGCATGCCCGAGGGCATGGACGGGCGCCGGTACGTCCACGTCTTCACCAACCTCGGCTTCACCAAGGACCACGTCCCCCGCTACGTCGGCCTCGAACCGGGCCAGTTCCCCAACTGGGCGACGAACTTCGAACGCTGGGTCTGGGAGGGCGGCACGGGGCAGGCCAAACTCAACAACACCGCCGTCTCGGAAGGGGTGGACATCCATTACCGCGAGAGCGACCTGAAGGTGGTGGACATCGAGGTGGGCCTCCCCGGCAAGGCCCCCTCCGTCTCGCTGCCGGCCGGGGGCGAGGTGACGGTGCGCTGGACCGTCCGCAACGAGGGCGAACGGGAGACCCGGGGCAGCTACTGGATCGACCGGGTCTACATCTCGCAGGACGGCTCGCTGGATCTCTACGACGAGATGCTGGGCTCGAAGGCCCACTCGGGCGGCGCCGTGGCCCCGGGGGCCGGGTACACGGCCGAGATCACGGCCCGGATCCCGGACAACATCGAGGGAACATTCCACATCCTTGTCTATGTGGACTCGGCCTATGGGCGCATGCCCGCCATTCTCGGGACGCCCATGCCCTACCCGATTGCCGAAGGGGTGCCCCGACTGCGCGGCTCGGGATCGGGGCTGCTGAACGAGTACCGCGGCGAAGGCAACGACATCACCGCCGAGGAGATCCAGGTCGAGTTCGTGGACCTGCCCAACCTGGTGGTCACCCAGGTCACCCCGTCGGCCACGGTCCAGGTCGGCGAAGGCTTCACCGTGTCCTACACCGTCAGCAACGCGGGCGCGGGCCCCGTCCCTGACCGTCAGGGGAGCTGGGCCGACGTCGTGTACCTCAGCCGCGACGCCAACCTCGACGCCCGCGGCGACCACTACATCGCCAGGATCCCCCACAACGGCGTTCTGCCGCCCGGCCAGTCCTACAGCGTGACCCGCGCCTTCGCCCTGCCGCACGGTCTGCCGGTGGACGAAGACGGCGAGGGGTGGTACGTCCTGGTGCTGACGGACGTGGTCAGCGCGGTACGCCCCTGGGGCGAGGTCAACGAGGGCAGTGCCGAGGGGGACAATCTCGGCCGCAGTCCCGACCCGATGCTGGTGACCCTGCCGCCGCCGGCGGACCTGGCCCTGATCGCCGTGGCGCCCCCCGTCGCGCCCCCCAAGGCGGGGGGCCTGGTCTCGGTCTCCTGGCAGGTCTCCAACCTCAGTGCCGAGGTCACCGTGCGCGGCTACTGGTCCGACTCCGTCTACCTCTCGGACGACGCGGTGTGGGACCTTGGCGACGCCCTGCTCGGACGCTTCGACCGCGGCGGCCCCGACGACACCCGCACCCTCGCCCCGGGGGAGGACTACGAGGGCAGCCTCGAAGCCCCGGTCCCGCCCGTCCTGCCGGGATTGAAGTACATCATCGTGCGCTGCGACATCTACGACGACATCCGCGAGACCACCAACGCCAACAACGCCATGGCCTCGGGGAGCACCTTCGAGGTGGCCGTGCCCATCCTGGTGCTGGGGCAACCCGAGGAGGCATTCCTCTCCCCCGGCACGCCGCTGCTGTACCGCCTCGACGTCCCCGCCGACCTCACCGTCGACATCTCCCTCGACTGCGCCGACGACGGCGCCGCCAACGAACTGTATGCGCGCTACGAGGGTCTGCCCAGCTCCCTGGCCTGGGACGCGCGCTACCGGGGGCACCTCTGGGCCGATCAGACCATCCGCATCCCGGAGACCAACGAGGGCTCCTACTACATCCTGGCGCGCAGCGTCAGCGGGGCCGCAGCCATGCCGGTGACCCTGCTGGCCCGGGAAGTCCCCTTCTCCATCACCGACATCACGCCGGACCGCGGCGGCGCCGACCGCACCGTCTACCTGACCGTCGAGGGGGCCCAGTTCCGTCCCTCCGCCATCCTCAAGCTGGTGCGCCCCCGCATCGGCGAGTACGAACCCCAGGTGTACGCGGTGCGGGACGCCACCCGCATCGTCGCCGCCTTCGACCTGCGGGGGGCGCCCCGCGGCCTCTATGACGTGGTGGTGATCAACCCCGACGGCGCCGAGGCCCGGGTGCCCTACCGCTTCCTGGTGGAGGCGCCCCTGCCCCTGGACGTCACGGTGGGCATGGGCGGCAGGGATGTTCTCGACATCGGGGCCGTGGGCTGGTACGGGGTGGGCCTGTACAGCCTCACCAATATCGGCACGCCCTACATCCACCTCGAATTCGGGGTGCCGAACGTGCCCAATCCGGCGCCCTTCCTGATTCCCGGCGAGGCCCTCGAATTCCGCACCAATTTCACCGGCGCGCCGGCCCTCGACGGGGTGCCCTGGGCGGACATCGACCCGGTGCTCAACCTCGCGGGCGAGTACACCGCCAGGGGATTCAACGCCGACCTGGTCAACGACGGCTACGCCGGGCTCTCCTTCAGCGTGCGCACCTATCCCAGGCTCGACGAGATCCTCCTCGAAAACCCGCGCTTCCTCAAGGACCTCCCGCCCGAGTTCAAGGAACTGCTCAGCTTCGACTTCCACATCTATGCCGCCGCGACCCCCATGACCGTCGACGAGTACATCCAGCACCAGCGAGCCCTCGCGGCCCAGACCCGGGAGGCCATCCTCGCCGACAGCGGCGCGCCGGAGCTCTTCGTCGAGGCCGCGGCCCAGGCGGTGGCCTGGGAAGCCGGCTGGCTGGCCGCACTCACCGACACGGGACTCCTGCGGCCCGAACACGAGCCCCCACGCCTCAGGGAGATGCCCGAGTTCGCCGGACTGGTCAACACCGCCGGCGCCGCCATGCTCGCCATGCCCCAGGGCAGCCTCTACCGCTCCCAGACCAGCGATTTGGGCGCCTTCTTCGAGCGCGTCCGGGCCTGGTACGGCCATCTCGCCGACGTCCATCGCGGCAGCGATCCGCCGACCCTCGAAGACGTTGACATGGGCCTGACCCATCCCACCCATTTCGAGGCCTTCATGGTCCGTGTCGGCCTGCCGAAGAACGTTTCCGCCGAAGACGCCGCACCCGTCACCTACACGGACTACTTCGGGCTTACGGGCGAGCTGGGCGACAGCGTCGACCTGGCCGGCCCCAACGGCGCCGGAGAGGCCGACTTCGTGCCCGCCGGCACGCCGCTGCCCTACGTGCTCAGCATCCAGAACCCCCTCGACGCGGAGGAAGCCGTCCACACCCTGCGCGCCTACATCGAGGTGCCCGAGGGCTACGACATCCTCACCTTCCGTCTCGGCGACATGATGTTCGAGGGCGTGCAGGTCAACATCCCCGACAACTACCCCGCCTTCACCGGGGAATTCGACTTCGTCGACGAGCGCGGTTACATCCTGCGCATCACCGGGGGCCCCGACACGGTCAGCGACATGCTGCTCTGGGTCGTCACCGCCATCGACCCCTTCACCGGCCTCGCGGTCACCGACCCCGGAATCGGGCTGCTTCAACCGGGCGCCACCGCCGTGCTGGGGTTCACCATCAAGGCCCACGACGAGGCCGGGACCGGGACCGAGCTGAGCCTCCAGGCCCGGGTCCTCCTCGACGCCCGCACGCCGGTCGACAGCCTGCCCACCTTCCACACCCTGGACGCGGAGCCGCCGGTCAGCGCCTGGACGGTCCAGGACCTCGGCAACGGCGACTACCGGGTCGACTGGCTCGGCGAGGACGCCGACGATGGCAGCGGCGTGCGCGACTACACCCTCTATGGCGCCGCCGAGGGCGGCGGCTACCGGGTCCTTGCCCACCGCACAACGGATCTCACCTTCTCCTACGACGGCGCCCCCGGCGAGGTCATGTCCTTCGTCGTCCTCGCCGTGGACAACGCGGGGAACGTCGAGCCCCTGCCCCCCGGCGTCGTGGCCCCGCTCAACTTCCCGACCGCCTTCCTGGGCAGTCTGCCCGAGGCCGCCGGGACCGCGGCGGAAGCGTTGCCTTCCCTGGCGCCTCCGACCGTTCCCGCCACCAATCCCCTCTTCCTCGAAGTGGCCGATCAGGTGCCCATGAACCTGGGTGCCCTGCGCCGGCCCGCCTTCGCCACGGTCTACGAGCCCTTCTTCGGTACTGCCTTCGCCTGGGACTTCGAGCCCTCCGGCGGCGGCATCAGCCCGCTGGGCATTGCCTTCCATCCCGACGGCACCCGGATCTACGTCAGCGGCGGCAGAGGCCGCAACGAACTCCATGTCTTCGGCAGAGCCGGCGGCGCCGCCACCACACCCCTCGCCGTCCTCGAAGAACCCCTCTACGATATGCTCTTCGACGCCGATGGCATGCTCTGGGCCAGCACCGGCGGCGGACCCCTTCTGCAGCTCGACCCGGAAACCGGAGCGGTCCTCGGCAGCTACGGCAGCCGCATCACCCTCGGCCTGGCCCCCCGCCCTGGCAGCAGCCAACTCTACGTGGCCACCGGAGACGGGGTCGCCCTCTTCGATACCCGGACGGGCACCTTCACCCCCTTCTCCTCGACCCGCGTCGACGGACTGGCCACCGCCCCCGACGGAACCCTCTGGGCCTGCGCCTGGCCCGACGGCGGACAGGTCCTCCGCTTCGACTCCCACGGCAACCCGGAAATCGCCCTCGAACTCGAATACGAAGCCGAGGCGCTCTCCTTCGGCCTGGCCGGTACTGCCCTCGAAAATCTACTATTTATCAGCCATTCTTCGGGCGGCGTCCTGACCCTGGTGGACTGGACCTCTCTCGAACAGGTTCCCCTGGCGCTGGGCGGCACGCGGGGGGATTTCCTGCACGCCGGTCCCGACGGCCGTCTCTACGCCACGCAAAGCACGCAGGTGGACGTTTTCCAGCCCGTGGTGCCCCCGCAGGTCCTCGCGGCGACGCCCGTTTCGGGGGCGTTGGTGGCGCCGGGTCTCCATATGGCGAGCGTGGTGTTCAGCATGGACATGGACGAGGCGACGGTCCTGGATGTCTCGCACTACCACCTCGTTGGCAGCAGTGCCGCGCGGGGCCCGGTTGCGCTGCCCGTGACCGCCGTGCTCTACGACCCGGGGACGCGCACCGCGCACCTGCTTTTCGCGCCCCTGCCCATTGACCGCTATACCCTCACCGTGGACGGTCTCGTCAGCGCCCTGGGGACCCCCATGGCCGCCGCCTTCACCACCGAGTTCGCCGTCCTGGATGACCTTTCGACCGCTGCGCCCGTGACCCTCTCCCGGACCCGGCTCCAGCGCGCCGCCGGCTGCCTGGCCTTCGACGTGGCCGCGACCAATGCCGGCGACGCCCCCGTCACCGACCTGCGTGTCGTCTTCAGCGGACTGGGGGGCGACGCGATCACGGTCCTCGATGCCGACGGCAGGACCGCCGAAGGCTACCCCTACGTGGACCTGGGGACCGCGGACGGAACCGCGCTGCAGCCGGGCGAACAGACCCCGCGCCGCACCCTCACCGTCCACAATCCCGACGCCCTGCCCCTGGAACCGCAACCGGCCGTGTACGGCTATCCGGACCCCAACGGCTGGCCGGAATTCACCAGCACGCCCCCCACAACGGCGGACATCGGCATCCCGTATCTCTACCACGCCGAAGCCACCGACCCCGATGCCGGGGACGGCAAAGCCACCCTCTCCTTCCTCCTCGTCTCGGGACCGGCGGAGGCCGTCCTCGATCCCGGTTCCGGCATCCTCGACTGGACCCCCCAGGCCGGGACCCCGGCCGCCGTGGCCTTCCGCCTGCGCGTCTACGACGACAAGGGCGCCTATGACGACCAGGCCTGGACCGTGGCCGTGGGCGGCGGCAACCGCCCGCCCCTCGTGGCGGCCCTGGCGGATGTATCGGTGGCGGAGGGGGCCCTCGTGACCGTCCCCGTGGCCGCGGCCGACCCGGACGGCGATGCCCTGTCGTACAGCGCCGCGAACCTGCCGCCGGGGGCTGTCTTCGACACCGTGACCGGCCTGTTGTCCTGGCAGACCGGGGCCGGTTCGGCGGGACGGTACGAGAACATCACCGTGACGGCCTCGGATGGGCGCCTGGCCCGGTCGCAATCCTTCACCATCGTGGTCGGCAACGTCAATCAGCCCCCCGTGCTCACCCCCGTGGCCGCCATGACCCTGGCGGAGGGCCAGACCCTCGCCTTCCGCCTCGAAGCCGAGGACCCCGACGGCGACACCATCCACTTCGGCGCCGTCAACCTGCCCCCGGGCGCCACCATCGACGGCGACATGGGACGCTGCCGCTGGACCCCCGGCTTCGACCAGCACGGGACCTGGCCCGTCGTCTTCACCGCCTCGGACGGGGACCTGACCGCCCGCCTGACCGTGACGCTCACCGTCGAGAACCGCAACGGTCCCCTCGAACTGCGCTCGGCCGACCGCTTCGTGCTCAGCGAGGGGCAGTACCTCCTCTTCACCCTCGACGTCCACGATCCCGATCATCCCCGGGCCGCGCCCCCCATCGTGCTTCCCGACGGGACCATGGATACCCAGGGCGACCCCGGCGTCCTCTCCTGGACCGTCGCCGGCCTGCCCGAAGGGGCCGTCTTCGAGCCCGGGTCCCGGGCCCTGAGCTGGACGCCGCGCTACGACCAGGCCGGCACCTATACGGTGCCTGTCCACGTCGCCGACGATGGGGACGGCACCGGGGTGATCTCGGAACTGGCCTTCGACCTGGTCCTCGAAGTTCGCGATGCCAACGGCGCGCCGGTGCTGGCGCCCATCCCCAACCGCTCCCTGGACGCCGGGGCCACGGCCGACATCATGGTCGCGGCAACCGACCCCGATGGCACGGTAC
>JAFGRS010000057.1 GCA_016935045.1 Lentisphaeria bacterium
AGCTGGACGAGCCCGAGGCCTCGGCGGACCCGGACAACGTGAACTTCTACTTCGACGGCGAGGTGGTGCCCTACGACGAGGACTGCGGCGCGGGCGTGGGCTGGATGTGGTCCAACGAGGACCACACCGAGGTGACGTTCTGCGAGCAGGCCTGCGCCGAGCTCCAGGGCGGGGGCGTGGATCTCGTCACCGCCAAGTTCGGCTGCCCCTCGGTGCCGGTGGAGTAGCGGGTTCATTACACGCCCGTTGACATGCACCGTCGCCGAACCGGTGGTCGTTGGGGGCGCCGGCAGGCGTGGGTGATCCGATCAGGTCCCCCTTCCAGAGCGCCGGGTGAGTTGGGTGATTCGAACAGGATCGCACCGGGGCGTCCGATCCGTCGGATCGGTCAGACCGGTCTGATCCGAGCACCCTCCTTTTCAGGGAAGCGTCCTGGCGAGGCGGAAGGAAATACCATTGTAGCGGTTGCGCGGTGCGTAACGACTGCGGTGGCCAGACCGGCAACTGTAGGCGTAGCCATTCCAGCTCCCGCCCCGCATGACGCGGAAGAAGCCAGACGAACCACCAACGGGATCAACCGCTGGCGATGACACGCTCCCCAGCGGGTAGCTATCGAGGTACCAGTCCCATGTCCATTCCCACCCATTCCCAATCATGTCGAATAGCCCCCAGACATTTCCTTCCTTCACACCCACGGGATGGGTCGTGCCAGATCCATTCCCGCAGTACCAGCCAATCTGATCCAGGTTCGGATCCAATACGCAGTCCGTGTATGTGATGCTTCCGTCGTTCCCGTCGCTCGGGTAGAACGCCGACAGACTTCCAGCGCGGGCCGCGTACTCCCATTCGCTTTCAGTCGGCAACCTGTAGCCTTCGCACTCGTAGGGGCTCGACACGCCATTGAGCGTCACAGTGCAGACATATGTTCCATCGGAGCAACTCGTCTCGAACACAGCGCAGCTGCCGCCGATTGTTCCGTAGCAATCGGTCAACGTGTAACATGGAACGAATCCCTCCTGCATGGACAGCCAGTTCGCGTATTCCAGTGCCTCGAACCAGTTCACCCGTTCCACTGGACAGTCAAGCCCGCATTCCTCCCCATTCCCGTTCGGTCCGAAGTAGGATGGGTTGTCGCCGAACGCCTCGATCCACTGTCCCTGCGTCACTTGAAACACGCCGATTGCGAAGCCTCTGGTCAGCAGAACGTAGTGCAAATTCTCGTTTGTGTCTCTTCCCAGTTCCGACGTGCATTCCGAACCACCCGGGTAGTCACTCGGACAGTTCCCATCTGGGGTTCCCATCCAGAAGGACCCGCCTGGGATCGTCGTCCATTCCTCTCCGATGACTACCGTTTCCGTATCCGTATCGGGACAACTGTCCGAGTCTGCGTCGGAGTCCGCATCGGCATCGGTGTCTGTATCGGAGTCCGCGTCTGAATCGGTGTCGGTGTCTGCATCGGAGTCCGCGTCTGAATCGGTGTCGGTGTCCGTGTCCCCGTCCGAATCAGCGTCCGCATCGGCAGCCGTGTCCGCGTCGGTGCCAGTGTCGGTACCAGTGTCGTCGTCGCTGCCCCGGGAGCCGCCGCAGGCGGCGGTGGCGAGCCCGGCGCCGAGGACCAGCGCGATGATCGTGTGCCTGTGCATCTTCCCCTCCGGTAATGCCCCGGATGATAGCGCGGATCTCGAAGACATGCGGAGAAAAGCGAATTTCCGGACCGGGTGAGGCGTCAGGCGTCCAAAAATTCGCGCGGGTCGATGCCCGCAGCGCGGAGCACGGCGCGCATCGTGCCCTCGGGGATGTCCTGCGCATGGTGAGGAACGGTGGTTCGGCGTCCGTCGTCATGGCGCCAGATCTCGTGGCTGCCCTTGGCGCCACGGTCGAAACGGAACCCGAGCCCGCGCAGGCGCCTCGCCACTTCTCTGTACTTGAAGCCGGCGAGCTCACCCATCAGGGGACCGCGACGGGGACGGAGAACGAGAGCGGCCCGGAATCGACGTCCTTCCGGAACACGGCCGGAAGGGGATCTCCGTGGTCGAGGCACGACTCGGCGATGCGCCGCGCCACGTCGCGGGCGATCTCGACGGTCTCGGCAACGGTACGCCCCTGGGCCACCAGGCCGGGCACGTCCGGGCTCGTCGCGACGAAGCCGCCCTCGTCGAGGGCTTCGATTTCCAGGCGGATGATCGCTTCCTCGATGTACATGGAGGGAAGATAACACCGCGCATGAGCATGGTCCAGTGACCGGACAGTGACCGGAGGTGCAACCCACGGCGCTGGCGGGCGGCGCGATCGTCGGATACAACGATCCCATGGCGAAGGGACCGCTCCCGGCGCGGCTTGCAGCGGGGCGAATGCCGTGACCGGGTTCAACGAGAGGCTCGCGCGCTGGGCCGCGCTGCTGCCGCCGCTGGCGGTGGTGCTGCTGTACCTGCCCGCCCGGCACCACGGCCTGGTATGGGACGACGAGCTCTTCCTCGGTCCCCGGGCCCCTGAGCCACTCGCGCAGGCCCTGTGGGACGCGCTGGCGCAGCCCTTCGAGCTCTCGGCCAATTTCTACCGGCCCGCGGCCATGCTCTCGTTCCTGCTCGACCGCGGCCTGGCGGACGGGGCCCCCTGGGCGCTGCACCTGCACAACGCCCTGCTCCACGCCGCGAGCGCCCTGCTCGTGACCGTCGTCTCGCGGCGCCTGCTGCCGGACGGCGCCGGCACGGCCGGAACGGGAAGGCTCGCGCCCTGGCTCCCGGCCCTGGCCGGCCTGGCCTACGCCGCGCACCCGGCCCTGGTCGAGGCCGTGGCCTTCGTGTCGGGGCGGTTCGACCTGCTGCTGGCCTTCTTCCT
>JAFGRS010000479.1 GCA_016935045.1 Lentisphaeria bacterium
CCGGCCGGCGCCCGCGACGGCCGATGCCTTGGATCGTGCGCGGAGGGCCGCGCCCGCTACCGGGCAACCCCCGGTACCGGCCGGCGTCGCCGGCCGTGGCGAACCGGCTCGATCTGGACGACAAGGCGCTGCTTGCGGACCTCGCAGCCGTGCAGAGCGTGCTCATCCCTTCCCCGAGGGTGCCGGGGCGCCGCCCCGGAAGGAGATCTGCAGGTGCCCGTTGCGCACCGTGACGTGAGCCGTGCCGCCCTGGCGCAACTCGCCGAAGAGCACCGCGTCCACCAATCTCTCCTGGATCTCCGTCTGCACCACCCGGGCCACGGGGCGGGCCCCGTACCTCGGGTCAAAGCCCATGCGGGCCAGCAGCCGGCGGGCGGCGGCGCTGAGGCAGATCCGCACCCCCTTCTCGGCCAGACGCTCCTGGGCTTCCTGCACGAACTTGGCCACTACGCGTTCCACCAGGGCCAGATCCAACGCGGCGAAGTGGATCACGGCATCCAGGCGGTTGCGGAATTCGGGACTGAAAAAACGCTCGACGGCCCGGGACGCATCCCCCGCGGACAGCGCGTCGCCGGCAAACCCGATGGGGCTCGTGGCCATCTCCCGCGCTCCCACGTTGCTGGTCATGATCAGAATCACGTTGCGGAAGTCCGCCTTGCGGCCGTTGTTGTCGGTCAAGGTGCCGTGGTCCATCACCTGGAGCAGCACGTTGAAGATCTCCTCGTTGGCCTTTTCGACCTCGTCCAGGAGCAGCACGGCATGGGGGGTCTTGATGATGGCGTCGGTAAGCAGTCCGCCCTGGTCGAAGCCGACATAGCCCGGGGGAGCGCCGATGAGGCGGGAGACGGTATGCTTCTCGCTGTATTCGCTCATGTCGAAGCGGAGGAACTGGACTCCGAGACAGCGCGCCAGTTGGCGGCTCAGTTCCGTCTTCCCCACTCCGGTGGGACCGGCGAAGAGAAACGAGCCGATGGGCTTCTCGGGATCGCGCAGCCCGGCACGCGCCAGCTTGATGCTGTGGGTGAGTCTGCCGATGGCCTCGTCCTGGCCGAACACCACGGCCTTGAGGTCCCTCGCCAGGGTCTTCAGCCGGCTCGCATCCGAGGCCGAAATCTCCTTGGGCGGGATCTGCGCGATCTCGGCCACGATCGCCTCGATGTCCCCCTCCGTGACCGACCGCCGGGCCTCCCGTGGAAGCAGGGCCTGTTCGGCGCCGGCCTCATCCATCAGGTCGATGGCGCTGTCGGGATGGAAACGCTCCCGCAGGTGACGTCGCGAGAGGGTCACCGCGGCTTCGAGAGCCTGGGGCTCGAAGTCCACCCCGTAGTGCTCCCGGTAGCGCGGCAGGAGGCCATTCAGGATGCACCGTGTCTCGTCGAGGGACGGTTCGGCGACATCGATTTTCTGGAAGCGTCGGGTCAGGGCATGGTCTTTCTGGATCTGGTTGCGGTATTCCTTGAAGGTTGTCGATCCGATGCAGCGCAGATCGCCGGACTGGAGTGCGGGCTTGAGGAGGTTGGCGGCGTCCAGGGAGCTGCTGCCCGCGGCGCCGGCACCGACGACGGTGTGGAGTTCGTCGATGAAGAGAAGCGCGTTCGGCAGGGCCCCCACTTCCCGGATCACGGCCTTGAGGCGGTCCTCGAACTCGCCGCGGTAGCGCGTGCCCGCGATCAGCGCCCCCATATCCAGAGCCAGGATACTCGCATCCCGCAGGGACTCGGGGACGTCGCCCGCGGCGATCCGCAGCGCCAGCCCCTCGACGATGGCCGTCTTGCCCACGCCGGGCTCACCCACCAGCAACGGGTTGTTCTTCAGCCGCCGGCAGAGGGTCCGCATCATGCGGCGCAGCTCGACCCGGCGGCCGATAACCGGGTCCAGGCGTCCTTCCCGGGCGCGCTGCGTCAGGTTGACGGTGTACAGATCGAGGGCCGAGCGCCGCTGCCGTCTGCCGCCGGAGGACGGAGCGGCCGCCTGCTCCTCGTCGTCGTTGTCCGTCTCCTCGCCTGCCGGATGCGATTCGTCCCGACGGGGCACGCCATGGGCGAGGGCTTCGAGGACGCGCAACCGGGAGATGCCGTGGTTCTGGAGGGTGTACTGGGCAAAGCTCTTCTCCTCGGTGAGGATCTGCACCACCATATCGCCGCTGTCGATACGGCCTTTGCCGCAGGCGACGGCATGGGCCGCAGCGCGCCCGAGAACGCGCTGGAAGGCCAGGCTCTGTTCCGGCATGTGGTCGTCGGGCAGATCCTGGACGGGCTCCACCGACCGGCCCAGGTAGTCGATGAGTTCAGCCTGCACGTCATCGGGGTCCGCATCGCAGGCGCGAATCAGGTCGCGCACATCCTCGTCGCTCATCAGGCCGATGAGAAGGTGTTCGAGCAAGAGGTACTCGTGCTTCATCTCGGCGGCCCGCCGGATGGCCAGTTGCAAGGCCAGGCGCAGCTCGATACTGAGAACGGCACGCTCGCTCATCAGGCTTCTTCCATACTGCAGCGCAACGGGTGCCCCTCGGCCCGGGCTGCTGTGTGCACCTTCGCCACCTTGGTCTCGGCAACCTCGTGCGGATACACCCCCGCGACCCCAACCCCCCGTTTGTGCACGTTCAACATGATCCGCACCGCATCGGCCTCCTCCCTGCGGAAAACCCCCTTCAGGATGCCGACCACGAAGTCCATGGGCGTGTAGTCGTCGTTGTGCAGCAACACACGGTACAACGGCGGCCGGCGGACGCGGCGGTCGGTGCGCGTCTGCACGTCCTCGTCACGCTGGTGCTGATCCTGGTGCCGATGCGCAGCCACGATCCTGTTTCCATGGTTCCGGGTTGGAGCGAGGCGGAACAGACGGACAACCCGAGCGGCCCCGGGGGCGCCGCCGTGTCCCGCGCTCCGTACGCACTGTCTGACCTAAACATAGGTTCTCCGGGGCCCTGCCGCAATGCCGGAAATGCCATGGGCAGGGCTGCTCCACGATCCGGCGAATCGGTTCCCGCCGCCACTGCCCTTGCGGCGTACTGGAGCGGCCGCGTCCTCGCGGCCATCGTTCGCCGCCCGCGCACTGCTGAGGCAGTTTCCCGGGGGAAGTTGGGATCGCGGTTTGCGGTCGGCGGTGGCTGGGCTAGGTTAGTTTCGGGTTCGTTCGCAGTGTCGGTTTCCGGCTTCGTGCGGCGGTTGCCTGGGGGCTGTTGTGGGGGCCGGAGCGGTTCTGGGCGACGTCCTTGCGGCGCCGGGTATCCGAGGACGAATCGGGGTCAGTCCGTGGTTCTGGATCGTCTGCATCGCCTGGTCATCCGGGTCAACAATGCGGCGACGAGGTGGCGGCGGGTGCGCGTCCGACCCGACGAGCTGCTGGTGCTGTTGCCGCGCTGCCTGCAGAATGAGGACTGTGGGCGAGCCGTGCAGAAGGATGTCGAGGAGTGTGCGCGTTGCGGGGTGTGCCCGTTGCGTTCGATCCTGGCTCTGCGTGACCGGTATGGCTTTCGGATGAAGGTGGCGGGTGGGGGCCGGGAGGCGCTGGCGGCGGTACAGGCCCCCGGGGTCAGGGCGGTTCTTGCCGTGGCCTGCGTGCCGGAGTTGTACGCGGGGATCCTGGCGGCCCTGCCCAAACCAGTGCTTGCGGTTCCCCACGAGCAGCCTTGTGGTCCCTGCCGGAATACGCGGGTCGACCTGGCCCGGGTGGAAGCTGCCATACGGAGTGTACTGGAACATGACAACAGGCGCGAAGGGGCGTGATCGCAGGATCGCGGTGGTGGGTGCGGGGCCCGGCGGGCTTACGGCGGCCATGATCCTGGCGCACCGTGGTTTCGAGGTCGAGGTCTTCGAAGCCAGGGACAGGGTCGGGGGGCGCAACGCCTGCCTGGAGTTGGGGCCGCACCGTTTCGACACGGGTCCGACGTTTCTGATGATGCGGTACATCCTCGACGAGGTGTTCGAGGAGGCGGGGGCGGACTCCAGCCGGTGCCTCCGGTTCGTGGAACTCGATCCCATGTACCGGCTCCAATTCCGGGACACGGCGATCCGCTCCAGCACCGACCACGAACGCATGCGCCAGGAGATCGCCGAGGCATTCCCGGGCCGCGAGGATTCCTTTCAACGCTTCTTCGCGGCCGAGGGAAGGCGCTTCCGGCGCATGGCCCCCTGCCTGCAGAAGCACTACAGCACTCTGGGGTCCTTCTTCTCTCTCGATCTGATGCGGGTCCTGCCGTATCTCAGCCTGGGCAGGAGCGTGTTCGATGTTCTGGAAGGGTACTTCGGGGACCCCCGCCTGGCCCTGGCGTTCTCGTTCCAGTCGAAGTACCTCGGCATGAGCCCCTGGGAGTGTCCGGGCGCCTTCTCCATGCTCAGCTACATCGAGTACGCCTACGGCGTGTACCACACCATCGGCGGACTCAGTGCCATCTCCGACGCCATGGCCGAGGTGGCGCGCGCGAACGGTGTTCTCATCCACCTCGACACCCCGGTCTCGCGTGTCCTTGTCGAGAACGGGAGCGCCCGGGGCGTGGCCCTGGCCGACGGCAGCCGCATCGAGGCCGACGAGGTCGTCATCAACGCCGATTTCGCCCATGCGATGGAGAACCTGGTAGCCCCCGAAGCCCTGCGCAAGTACACCGCGGAGGGTCTCCAGAAGCGCCGCTTCTCGTGCTCGATCTTCATGCTCTACCTGGGCCTCGATACCGTCTACAGCCACCTCCCCCACCACACCATCTACTTCGCCGACGACTACCGACACAACGTCGATGCCATCTTCGGCAGTGGGGAACTCTGCGAGGATACCTCCTTCTACGTGCGCAATGCCGTGGTGACCGACGATACCCTGGCGCCGGCCGGCCACTCCGGGCTCTACGTGCTGGTCCCGGTGCCCAACCTCCGGGCCGGAACGGACTGGAGCAGGGAAGCGAAGGGGTTCCGCGACCTGGTGATGAGCAAGCTGCGGACCCGGGCGGGGCTGGCGGACATCGAGGCGCACATCACCCACGAGCACATGATCACACCGCAGGACTGGCGCGACGACTACCGCGTCTATGCGGGGGCGGTGTTCAACCTGGCCCATACGGTGCGCCAGATGCTGTACCTGCGGCCCCGGAACCGGTTCGAGGAATTCGACCACGCCTATCTGGTGGGCGGGGGCACGCATCCCGGGAGCGGTCTGCCGACGATCTACGAGTCCGGGCGGATTGCCGCGAACCTGATCTCGCGGCGGCACCGGGTCCCGTTCACCTCGGCGAACCGTCACGCCTGATGCCGTCCGGGCGCCCGCAGTGGAGCAACGACGACGGGGCCCCGCACACCCGGACCGGCGGGCCAAGACCGCCGCGGGTACGGGCGCCGCCGGCCCGGGTGCACGCTGCCTCCGCCGGCGCTCCCACCAACGTCACCGTATTTCCGTTCGCGAGCACTTGGACAACGGGTTCAGGGATGGAGAACAGCCTGTCATGACCGGCACGATCATCGACTGCCACAACCACCCCAACTGGCATGGTCACGACGTGGATGCCCTGGTCCGCAACATGGACGAACTGGGCATCGCCCAGACCTGGCTTCTGAGCTGGGAACTGCCCCGCGCGGAATACGACCAGGCCTGCCCGGTGTACTACCGCAGCATGGATCCCCGGGGCATCGGGGCTTCCCTCGAGTTGGTGCTGGAGGGGCTGCGCCGCCACCCGGGGCGTTTCATCGGCGGTTGGGCCCCGGACCCCCGCGACCGCTGGGCCCGGGCTCGCTTCCGGGCCGCGGTCGAGATCCACGCCATCCGGGTCTACGGCGAGTTCAAGTGCCGCATGCGCTTCGACAACCCGGATGCCATCGCCATGTATCGCCTCTGCGGAGAACTCCGCACCCCCGTCCTCTTCCACCTCCAATGCTCCGCGGCGGACGTCGAGACCCAGGCCGCGAACCCCAATGCCTGGGTGGAATGGTACGGGGGAGACCTCGCCGTGGTGGCCACCATCTGCCGGCAGTGCCCGGAAACCGTGTTCATCGGCCATGGACCCGGATTCTGGCGCGAGATCAGCGGCGACTCGGAACAGGACCCCGCAACCTATCCCAAGGGACCCATCCTGCCGGGAGGCCGCCTGATCGAGGTCCTGCGCCAGTGCCCAAACCTCTTCTGCGACATCTCCGCCGGCAGCGGCGCGAACGGCATCGGACGGGACCTCGAACAGGGCAGACAGTTCTGCCTCGAGTTCCAGGATCGCATCCTCTTCGGCAGGGACTATTTTGACCGGCGGCAGATGGAGGTGCTCGAGTCCCTCGATCTGCCCGAGGAGGTGCTGCGGAAGATCCACCGGGGCAATGCCATGGTGCTGCTGCCCCCGCGCTGAGGTCCCCGGACGGACGCAGGTGCGGCGACGGTGCCGGAGCCCGCCGTCCTCGGCGGTATCCCGAACGGACGCCAGGACGCCGGAGGAGTGACGCAACATGGCACAACAGGAGCTTGCCATCGACGGCGGTCCCAAGGTGCGGGAGACCCCCTTCCCGCCCCGGGCCCTGCTGGGCGAGGCGGAGCGCGCCGCGGCCCTGGCTCTCTTCGACCAGGCCATCGCCTCGGGCCAGGCCTTCGGCTACAACGGTCCCCCCGAGCAGCAGTACGAGAAGGACTTCGCCGCGTTCATGGGCGGCGGTTTCGCGGATGCCGTCAACAGCGGCACGAACGCCCTCTACTGTGCCCTCGGGGCCCTGCAGCTCGAACCCTTCAGCGAGGTCATCGTCCCGGCCATCACGGACCCCGGCGGCATCATGCCGGTGCCCCTTCTGGGGCTCGTGCCGGTGGTCGCCGACACCGACCCCCGCAGCTACAATACGACCGCCGACGCCATCGAGGCGATGCTCAGCGAGCGGACCCGGGCGATCGTCGTGGCCCATATCGGTGGCGACAGCGTGGACATGGACCCGGTTCTCGCTCTGGCCGCCGCCCACGGCCTCTGTGTCGTCGAAGACTGCGCCCAGTCCCAGGGGGCTCTCTACAAGGGCAGACGAGCCGGTACCATGGGGCATATCGCCGCCTTCTCCACCATGTATGGCAAGCACCACTGCACCGGGGGGCAAGGGGGAATGGTCTACACCCGGGACGAGGAACTCTACTGGCGGGCCCGTCGCTTCGCCGACCGCGGCAAACCCTTCGGCATACCGACGCCGGCCGGCAATGTCACCGCCGGGCTGAACTGCAACCTCAACGACCTTGCCGCCGCCATCGGGAGTGCCCAGCTGCGCCGGCTGCCCGAGATCCTGGCCGCACGCATCCGTGTCGGCAATGCGGTCCGGGATGGCTTGGCGGAGCACCCGGCCGTGCGGGTCGGCTGGCAGGTGCCCGACAGCCAATCCACCTATTGGTTCCTGCGCCTGCACGTACGCGCGGAAGCCCTGCGGGTGGACAAGGCGCGTTTCTGCCAGGCCCTGGCGGCGGAGGGCATTCCGGTCGTCCCGGCGTACCGCGCCATTCCGGCCGAGTATCCCTGGTTCCGGGAGCGAAGGGTATTCGGCACGGGAGGGTTTCCCTGGACGTGCGGCGACTACACCGGTCCGCGGGAGCCCCAGGCGAAGATCGCGAACGCCATCCACGCGGTCGAGACCCACTGCAACATCGGTATCCACGAGAACTGCGCTGCCCCGGAGATCGAGGCCATCCTCAATGCCATCGGAAAAGTCACCCGCGCATACCGACGCTGATCCCAGGCGCGGCGGACCGGACCGGCCCCGCCGACATCCGGCGTACGCGGCAGCAGCGAAAACGTGGCTGGTGCGGACCATGGTCCTTGCAGCGCAATGAGATGTGTAGCAATTCCGAGACGTAGGTAAAGGAACCCGTGACCATGGACCACCGCTTCAAGGCAATCGCACTGGCCGCGGCAGTGGCCCTGGCCCTGGCGCAGGGCCCCCTCGCGGCGGCGCCGTCGCCGGAGCAGCCCTGCCGGGGCTTTGCGGACGGCAACGGGGTCTACGTCCTGCGGGACGGTGAGGTGTTCTTCTGGCTGAGCTATCCCCTCTGGGGTCCCCGCTGGGCCTGGTCGGGATATCAGGCCGAGCCGGCGGGGGGCGAGGGCGCGGACGGCTTCCGGCTGAGAAGCACGCTGGCGGCTTCCGGCGCGGAGATCGAGCTGAACGTAGCGCCGCGGCAGAGCGGACCCCGCCAGATCACGCTGGACTACCGCTTCCGGGCCTCGAAGAACACGGCACTGACCCTGGCCTGTATCGCGCTGGGACCACGGTACGGCCTCCGGGACGGCGGCAAGGCCGTGGTGGTCGCGGCGGACGGGACCCGGTCCGCGCGGGCCATCCCCTTCGGACGCCAGCTCCTCGGGGCGGCCGTCGCCGGCATCGAACTGGTGGGCAGGGACGGCGCCGTCACCAGCCTCCGCTTCGATCCCCCGACGGAGGTCCAGGCGGATGGCGATGCCCGCATCGTCCTGGCCCGGGAGCAGGCCTCCCCGGAAACCCCCGTTGCCCTCACCCTCGTCATCGACCTCCCGGGACCGGTCTCCTTCCACCCCTCGCCCGGGGCCGTACCGGAGGACCCCGGGATGGCGGCCTGGTTCCCCTGGGAGCCCGCGCCCGAGCTGCCGGCTGCCAGTGTGATCGGCATGGAAGACTGGCTCGAACGTCCGGCCGGCGCCTCGGGGCGCATCCGCCGGGTGGGCGACAGGCTGTTGGCGGGGGATCGTCCGGTTCGTCTGTGGGGACTGAACCTGTGTTACTCGGCCTGCTCTCCGCCCCGGGAACTGGCGGACCGCCGTGCCCGCCTCTATGCGCGCTATGGCATCAACGCCGTTCGCCTGCACAAGTACGCCGATGGGCCGGGATGGGCCGGCATCCAGGCCCCCGAGAGCTTTGCCGCCTTCGACCCGGAGGCACTCGACCGGATGGACTACCAGGTGGCACGGTTCAGGGAACACGGCATCTATGTCAAGCTCTCCCCCACCTTCGGGACCCTCAGCCTGGGCAGCGCCGATCTCGAACGCGTGCCCTACGCCTCCGAGTTCGGAAATCCCCCCGACAGAAAGGCCGGACGGGTCAAAACCGCGCACGGAAGCATCTACTTCGGCCGCGAACTCCAGGACCTCCAGATCCGCCAGATCGTCGCCCTGCTCCAACACCGCAATCCCTATACCGGAATAACCTATGCCGAAGACCCCGGCGTCGCATTCCTCGAGATCGTCAACGAACACTCCGCCATGTTCTACAGCTCCCTCAACGCCCTGCAACGCTATCCCAGCCTGCGGCGACAGGCGGCGGAACGCTTCTGTGCCTGGCTCGAGGAACGCTACGGCGGCGAAGCCGAGATGCTGGCGGCGTGGGGGCCCAGGGCGCTGAATTCCTTCACCGCGGAGGGATTCACCGGGGAATCCCTCGCGGCGGGGACCATCGTTCCGGCGGGCCAGGCCTGGTTTTTCGATCCGGACCAGCTGGCGGGGTCGCAGGCGTTTCGGCGGCAGCGCCTGCTCGACACGATGCATTTCCTCTACGATCTCCAGAACGACTTCTACGACCGCACCGTCGAGGCGGCGCGGGAGGCGGGGTATGCGGGTGAGGTGGTGGCATCGAACTGGCAGGCGGGACGCGCCTTCAGCCACTACCTGAACCTGCACTCCGACGCGCGCATCGGCACCGTCGACCGACACAACTACTTCGGGGGAACCCAGGAAGGCTGGATCCACAACGCCACCATGCTCCGCAAACCGGGCTCGGGACTCCTCAGCGCCGGGCTGCAGCAGGTCGCCGACCGTCCCTTCATGCTCTCGGAGTGGATCCACAACTTCCCCAACGAGTGGGGAGTGGAAGGCCCCGCGCTGCTGGGCGCCTACGGCATGGGCCTGCAGGGCTGGGACGTCTCCTTCATGTTCCAGAACCGGGACAACGGGACCTTCAGCGACCGGGTGGGACGGGAGACATGGGACGTGACCGTGCCCCACATCCTCGGCGCCTTTCCGGCCATTGCCAGGCAGGTCCTGCGGGGGGATGTGGCGGAGGGGACGCCCGCCTTCTCCCGCGCCGTGCACGTGCCGGCGCTCTGGGAAGGGCGCCTGGGATTCGAGGAGACCGTACAGCAGGACTACGACGTGAAGAGCTTCGGGGGCACCACCGTGCCTGCACTGGCCCTGGCCGCGACGCGCGTGGTGGTGGCGTTCACGGACGCCGAGCGCGCCACGGCTGCCTTCGCGCCGGAGGAGTTCCTCGATGGCGAAGCGGTCGTGGCCTCGACGGGCCAGCTGCGCTGGCAGCCCGGCCGGTCCGCACTGGATGGCCATGTGACCCTGAACACGCCCGGGACCAAGGCCGTCATCGGCTTCGCGCCGGGAGAGACCTGCCGCCTGGGCGAGGTCACCATCCGGCCTCTGTCGCCCTTCGCGGCCATCTATGTGACCGCCCTCGGCAAGGAGGGAAACGTGGCCTCGGCAAGGGCCCTGCTCGTCACCGCGGTGGCCCGGGCCCGCAACACCGGCATGCGCATCCTCTGGGACCGCTTCCTGATCGATCGGGGGCGGGAGCCGATCCGGATGGAACCCGTCAAGGCCGCCGTGGAAGTCCGCCGTCCGGGGCGCGCCCGGGTCACGGTCCTGGATCATGACGGCTGCCGTACGGATCGCCGGGTGCCCGTCGAGGACGCGACGTTCCTCATCGACGGCGAACAGCACCGGACAATCTACTACCTGGTCGAATTCGACTGATACCAGCCGGATACCGGCTGTAGAGGAACGATTGAAACGCCCGCGTCCTCGCGGGCACACATTCGCGAGTACAGATCATTCTGAAGTGATCCGTGAGATCACGGAAAGGGTGCTTCCCTTGCGCCGCCGGGCAGGTTCAGGTGACGGTTGCCCCGAAAGGTCGGGTATCATGCGGCATTGCTGGCGTCGACGGGTCCTGTTTGCTTCGCTCTGCGTCGTGGTCGGGGCTTCCGGGCCGCTCCTGACCGGGGCGGAGGTCGTGCTGTTGCGGGAGGCCTTTGCCGCCGCTGGCGGCGCCGGCGGGGAATGGGAGTTTCTGGGCGGGGTCTGGCGTGCATCTGCCGGTGGGATGCTCTCGGAGTCGGCATCGGGGCGGGCGTTCGCCTATGCGCAGGGGGTCCCCGAAGTGGATGCCCTCACCTCGGTGACGCGGATGCGGGTGCAGAGCCGGACGCAGGAAGGGAACTGGTCGCTGGCGGGAGCGACCCTCTTCCTCGGACCCGGGAACTTCTGGCAACTGGCCCTGGTCGAGGGACCCGACGGCCGACGCTACGCGGAGCTGATCGAGATGCTCGAAGGCACCTGGCAGGCCCAACGCGACGGCGCCACCGCACTCGAACCCATCCCCGACAGCCAGGAATCGGCAACCTGGAACTACGGACACCCCTACCTGCTGCGACTCGAATCCACCCCGAACACCATCGTCGGAGAAGTCCTCGATGCCGCCTCCGGCGAACGGCTGGCACGCCTGGGCTACCGCCTGGCGGGACGACCCGCCGTCCGGGCCGGCCGCCCGGGGTGCGTGACCCTGGGGATGAGGGCCCTGTACGAGAGCGTCGAGGTGCGCACGACCGCCCTGCCCCGGGAAGCCGCCGCCGGGTCGGTCGAACAGGGTCCCGCCGGCTGCCTGGCGATCCTGGATGACGACATCGCCGGGCTCGACCGCGCCTATGTCCGCTTCCTGAGCGCCTGGCTGCGGGAACGGGGCTTCGGGGTGACGCCGCTGACGGTGCCCGAGGCGGCCTCTACGCAACGGCTCGATGCCCGGCTCTTCGATGCCTTCCTCCTGACCGCCAGCCCCCGTTTCCCCGCCGACGTGAGGGACTCCCTCCTGCGCTTCCTGCGCAACGGCGGCGACCTCGTACTCCTGGGGGGGAACGCCTTCGCCGACCCGGTCCATGCCTACGCGGGCCGCTGGCTGACCCGCGATGCCATCCGCGAAGCCCTGGCCGCCACACCGCCGGAAACCACGCTCTTCGACTTCGAGGACGGAGACGCCACCACCTGGGAACGCTCGACCAACCACCCGGAACGCCCCAGCCGCGCCACCGTCGAAACCGATGGGGACGGACACTGCCTGGCACTCACCATCCGCGGACTCGAGGGCTGGGACACCTTCCGCCACGGCCTGCCTGACGGCCTGCCCGCGGCACACAACGTCTTCCGCTTTCGGGCCCGGGGAGACCGCCCCACCTCCCGCATGGCGGTGGAACTGGCCGAAGCGGACGGCTCGCGCTGGATCGCGGTGGTGGAAACCGCGGACACCTGGCGCACCCATGCCCTGGCGCCCGCCGATTTCGGCTTCTGGCGCGACAGCAGGACCCCCGACCGCGGCGGACCGGACGATCGCGTGCGCTTCGCGGACGTGCGGCTGGTCTCCTTCGGAGTCGCCTTCAGCCATACCGGTACGGTGGCGGGGGACTGCGCACTGCGCCTGGACGACGTGGGTACGTCCCATGCCGACATCCCTCCGGGGAGCATCCACGAGCAGTTCCGCCTCAACGTGTTCAGCGACTATGCCATCTACGATCTCCGGGACATGGCCGCCGCCGCGGCCGCGGAGGGTCCGGGGGCCCTGCCCGGAGCCCCGGACGTGCGCATCCCCGGCCCCCTCGCGGGCACGGCGGCCATCGGCTTTCCGTTCCCGAACGAATCGGTCTTCTACCGGGTCCTCGAAGCGCTGGACAGCCACGGACGCCCGCGCGGACCTGCCCTCGGGCTGCTCGTCAACTACCGCGGGACCTACCGGAAATCCTCCTGGCTCCTCGCCGGCATCACCTCCCCCGCATTCTACCGCGACCCCGGCTTCCTCTCCGCCCTGGCCGAGACCCTCGGCCGCATGCGCGGCAACTCCCTCGCCGAAAGCGCCCGCCGGCAAGACATGGAGGGCCGGGATACGCCCCTTCCCCTCACCACCGCGCCGCCGCACCAGGGCTTCCTTCGCCTGAGCCCTGACGGCCGCCACATCGTCTACCCGGACGGACGGCGGTTCTTCATGATCGGCTGCAACTACGTCGGCTCCTTCGACCGCTGCGGCGGCCGGCTCTGGCGCGACGAGTACTTCGACGTACGGGTCCTCGAAGACGACTTCCGCAAGGCCCGCGACGCCGGGCTGAACATCATGCGCTACTGGCTGCAGCCGGGCTTCGACAACGCCCTGCGCAGCGGCGATGCCCGCCGCGTCGCCGCCATCCGGGAGTGCGCCCGCAGGTACGGCGTCTACCTGCTCCTCGACCTCCCCGGCACGGGCTACGCCACGGAGGAGGAAATGCTCGCGTCCCACCGCGCCATCGCCGCCGCCTTCCGCGACGAACCCATGGTCCTGGGCTACGATCTCAGAAACGAGCCCTACGTGACCACCCTCGGGGGCATCCGCTACGCCGGCGAGAAGCCGCCGGTGCAGACCGTGGACCTCTCCGGCGTCTATCCGGGCGTCGTCGACCCGGAGGCCGTTGCCTCGTGGCTGCGGGAGCGTCCCTGGTGGCTGCACCTGCCCGCCGGCATCCAGGGCGAAGAGGCCCGTCGGGTGACGACGAACTGGGCCCTCTGGTCACGCTACACCCAGGAGTTCCGCCTCTCCGGGTCCCTGCCCGGCATCGAGGCAAGCGTGCCGGTGGGCGCCTGGGGAGAACTGGTCCGGGTCGTCAACGACAGCCTCGACCTCTGGCTGCGCCTCCAGATCGAGGCCATCCGCGAGGTCGACCCCACACACCTCATCACCGTCGGACACAACACCAACCTCTGCATCCTGCCCGCCAACCAACAGCTCGACTTCGTCTCCAAACACGTCTACGTCCGACCCTTCAGCCACGAAAACGTCCGCGACAACCTCGCCACCCTCGATCGACTGGCACGACTCTGGCCCGATAAACCCATCACCCTCGGCGAATTCGGCTACTCGAACGGAATCCCCATGCCCGACGGCGCCCTCGATCTCCATACCTCCGCCGTCGGCGAGATGATCCACTTCCTCTACGCCCTGACCAGCGGCTGCGACGGCTGCAAGAAGTGGATGCTCGTGGACTGGCCCCTCGCCGTCATGATCCACTACGGCGACTGGAACCGCGGCCTCGAAACCCGAATCTACGAGGAACGCTTCGGACTCTATGCCTGGAACGGAAACCTCCGCGGCCACCCCAAACCCATCGTCCACGCCGTGCGCTGCCTGCGCGAATACGTCGACCGCGGTACCCTCGCCGGAGAACTGGACGTCCTCCCCGGAAACAACCCCATCGGTACGGCCTACCGCTTCCGCGGCCAAAACGCCCTCTTCGTCGGCGATGTGACCTATGATAGCAAGGAAGTGTCGTTCACGGCGGGGGTCCCCGCCAATGTGTTGCTCCTGTGGGACGGGGAGGCTCTTCGCGTCACGGCGACGGCGGACGCCGTGGTGCGTCTGCGGCCGGGCGCCCTGGTGCCGGGGCTGGATCCGGCCGGGGCGGTGGTTTCCGGCCGCCGCGGGGCGTTGCGCCGGGAGGGGGAGTGGCTGGTGGTCGAGGCGTTGGAGGGGGAGACGTTGCGGGTGGGTCCGGGGCCGTGATGGAGCACAGAAGGAGCACGGAGCGATGGAGACGCTGACGCGGCGTCATTTCCTGCAGGTCACGGCCGCGGGGGCGGCCGCCGGGGGTGTGTTGCCGGGGGTCTTTGGTGCGGCGGCCCCGGGGGGTGCGGGGAGCCGGCCGAACATCGTGCTGATCTACACGGACGATCA
>JAFGRS010000480.1 GCA_016935045.1 Lentisphaeria bacterium
CAGGCCACGTTCCCCGAGCGCGGCCAGCAGACGCCCGATGCAACGGTCGATCCGGGAGCATCGTTCCCGGTAATGCGCCCGCCGGCGCCGCGTCGCCGGGGAGTCGGCGCTGCCCTCGGGCGGGGCGATGCCCGCCGTGTCCACCTCCCCTTCCCCGGGATGCCAGTAGGGAGGGTGCGGCCCCACGAAGGAGAGATTGAGGTAGAACGGACGGTCGATCGGCTGGGAGCGCACGAACTCGACCCCTCGCCGGCCGATGAAACCGTCCACCGTGTCCTCCTCGCCGAAGGGATGGGGATCACAGCGCCAGGCACCCTCCCGGCATGCCGTCCGGAACGCCTCCAGACGCCCCCCTGCCGCCAGGAAGCGGGTGTACTCGTCGTCGTTGTGGACGTTTTCGCCGTCGTCCACCACCTGGCACACCGTCTCGAAACCGTAGGCGCGCACCGCCTCGTCGTCGTCGGTCACGTCCATGCCGATGCCGTAGCGGTCGAGGTAATGGTGTTTGCCGATCATGGCCGTCGCGTACCCGGCCCGGCGCAGATGCTGCATGAAAGTGTCGGCCTGTTCAGCGGCAGCGATGGGCTCGCTCTGGTTGCCGCAGACTCCATGCTGGGATGGGAACAGGCCGGTGACCAGGCTGGCACGGGAAGGCTGGCACAACGGCGAGGCGCAGTAGGCGTTGGCGAAGGAGACGCCGTCGGCGGCCAGCCGCTGCAGAACCGGCGTGTGCCGGCCCACCGCATCGGGCCGAAAGTGGTCGGTGAGGATGAGAATCAGATTCGGACAACCCATGCTCTCTACCCTCATGATGCCTCGCCCGACCCCCGGAACGGCACCATCGTGTAGGCAAAACGGTAGACGCCGGGCTCCACGCAGTACTGCGGCAGCGTCTGCGGGCCGCAGCTTCCCGTACCCAGGCCGCGGTGACGGTGGTCGAGGCAGATCACGGTCTCCGGCCGGCGCACATCCTCGACATCCGTGGTGTGGAAACAACGGAAGAGATCCTGCGGCGTCACGTGATGCACCGAGAACTCGCACAGCCCAGCCGCCACGAAGCGGATCCCGACCTGACCGTTGTCGAGCTGGAACCAGCGCACATCGGTCTTGTGGCCGTTCTCCTGGGGCATGACGTAGGGGACGAACTGCTCGTCGACGGTGCCCGTATACCGCCCCACCGGGGCACCCGCCTTCCGGTCCACGTAGTTCTCGTGCGGGCCGCGGCCGAACCACACCAGATGCTCGAACCCAGCCGGGGCCTCCAACAGGACCCCCACGCGGGGCAGCGACGGCAGGCGGGTGTCCATCGCGACCGTGTTCTCTACCCGAATCGTGCCATCGGGACGGATCAGCAGCACCTGGAGGTGCCGGAACGTCTTGTCGCTCCCCCTCCCCACCCACGTCTTCTCCAGAGTCACCTGCACGGCTCCGTCCCGTGCGGCCGCCTCGGCCCTGGCGGCGGTGACCCGGAGTTCGTCGAGGCCTTCCCTGAGCCACTGCCCCAGGGGCTTCCGGTCCTGCCCGCTCCAACCCCGAATCCCGTCGTTGTCGGTCGCCGCGCGCCAGATGCTCAGCTCGGGGCCGCCGCAGAGCACCTCCCGCCCGCCCCGGGTGACCCGAACCACGCGCGCAGCCCCCATGTCGATCACCACCCCGACATCCGCCGCACTCACGTTCGCCCTGACCCCCCGCCGCCGCAGCGATGCCGCCGGCCCCTCCCGGGAGGGCGCCGCCGGCAACCGCGGCGCCACCGCCAGGGCAAACTGCTCCCAGGCGACCTCGTGCCCGGCCGCGCACCATGGCGTCGGCGCCGCGGCACAGAAATGGACCGTCAGATGGCATTCCTGGCCGGGCTTCAGGGGTACGTCCGGCACTGCCGGGGACAGGATCTCGGACGCCCCCGGCGCCGTCCGCAGCGGCGGCAGATCGCCCCGGGCCGCGCGGGTACCGTCCACGAGGAGTTCCCACCATCCCCGCAGCCAACTCAGGTCCAGGAAATCCTGTTTGTTGCGGATTTCGAGACGCAGACCCGGCTCCTCCGTCAGCCGCATCCCCACGGGCTGCGTCAGCTTCCTGAACTCGAACATCGCCGGATGGGGTCGGCGATCCGGCCACACCATGCCGTTGCAGCAGAAGTCGAAATCGTGGATCGTCTCCCCGAAATCCCCGCCGTAGGCCCAGGTGAAACGCCCCTTGGCATCCCGCGCCAGCAGGGCCTGGTCCACCCAGTCCCAGATGAATCCTCCCTGCAGCCCGTGGTACCTCTCGAAGGCCTCCCAGTACTCCTTCAGGTTGCCGCAGCTGTTGCCCATGGCATGAGAGTACTCGCAGGGGATGAACGGCCGCCCGTCACGGTTCGTCTCCGCCCAGCGGATGATGTCGTTGACGTGGGGATACATCGGGTTGACGAGGTCGTTGCTGACGGCACGGGTCGAGTGATAGGCGTTGCCTCCCTGGGTCCAGCGCGCCTTGACCTCCCCCTCGTGGTGCACGATACGGCTGGCGTCCAGGGCCCGGATCGCCGCCGCCAACCGGTCATGATTCTCCCCGTTGCCGGTCTCGTTGCCCAGGGACCAACCGAAAATGCAGGGATGGTTCCGGTCCCGCAGCACCATGCGCGTGCCGCGGTCGAGGAACTGCTGCGTCCAGCGGGGGTCCCGGCACAGACTCCAGTAGTTGTCGTGCGCCTCGATGTTGGCTTCGTCGAGCACGTACAGACCATACTCGTCGCAGAGGTCGTACCAGGCCGCGTCGTTGGGATAGTGCGACGTCCGCACCGCGTTGAAGTGGAACTGCTTCAGAAGCAGGATGTCCTGCAGCATGCGGCCGCGAGAGACGGTCTTGCCGGTCACGGGATCGAAGTCGTGGCGGTTCACGCCCTTGATCAGCACCGCCTTGCCGTTGATCAGCAACTGCCGGTCGCGGATGGCAACGGAACGGAAGCCGACACGCACGGCGCGCGCCTCGACCAGCCTGCCCTCCGCGTCCCGCAGCGCCACCGCCAGAGTGTACAGGGCCGGGACCTCGGAGGACCACGGACGAACCCCGCGAATCCGGCCCGACAGCGTGCACAGGTAGCCGCTGACCCGGTAGGACGCGTCCACACTGCCGGCCCGGGAGAAGACCCTTGCCCCGGCCGCGTCCCGCAACTCCGCCTCGACCGTGAAGTCCCGATCCGGACCGGAGGGTCCCGGCCAACCGTCCGCGTGGCGCGTGAAGGCGAGCTTCGTGCTCACCGTCAGCAGCCCGTCCCCCGCCTCGAGATCCAGGTCGGACACGCTCCACAGGTCCTCGATGTACGCGTCCGCGGTGCTGTAGAGGTAGACCTCCCGGTGGATACCCGCCATCCACCAGTGATCCTGATCCTCGAGGTAACTCGAGTCGCTCCAGCGGATCACCTTCAGGGCCAGCAGATTGTCCCCGGGAACGAGGGCCTCGGAAAGGTCGAACTCGGAGGGCAGGCGGGAGTCCTTGGCCATGCCCACAGGACGGCCGTTGACATGGAGTTCGTAGTAACTCTCCACCCCCGCAAAGTGAACCACGACACGACGCCCCAGCCAACCCTCCGGAAGGCAAAAATGCCGGCGGTAGACACCGGTTGGGTTCCGCTTCGGTACCAGGGGCGGACGGTTCGCAAAGGGCATCTTCACGTTCGTGTAGATCGGCTTGTCCCGCAATCCCTGCAAGGTCCAGTTCGACGGCACCGGAATCGACAGCCAGGCACGGTCGTCCAGGTCCGGGGACAGGAAGGCGTCCACAGCCTCCTCCGGACAATCCAGCAGCGCAAACCGCCACTCGCCGTCCAGGCACTGGTACCACGGCGTCCGCCCACGGTCCCGGCCCACCGCGGAATCCACGTCCGGGAAGGGCAACAGACACGAATGGGCCGGGAGGCGGTTGACGGCGGTGATCTCCGGCGTTTCCCACAGGTGAGGCGACACGCGGATCGGGCAGGCCATGGCGACAGTCTCCATCCGGACAGCGGCTGACGACCTTCGGTGCGCTCCCAAGGATAGTGGCGCCCCCCCCGAAATCAAGGAATGCCGGGGCAGACCCGGGGCTGTTTCAAGATCCCAACGCCGCCGCCGGGCTTGTCCCGATGGAGCGCCGATCGGAGGGCGGGGAGGGGGCGCGGCCGCGCTCCCTCACCCCGAATCGGCGCTCCACTGCCGCAAGGGCAGTGGCGG
>JAFGRS010000481.1 GCA_016935045.1 Lentisphaeria bacterium
GCAGGTCGCGCGAGCCGAGCGCGACTCTGTTGGGGATTGCGCCACTCGGCTCGTGGCGCCTACTCTGGAGCGGCCGCGGCCTCGCGGCCATGTCCTGGCGCGCCACTCGGCTCGTGGCGCCTACTCTGGAGCGGCCGCGGCCTCGCGGCCATGTCCTGGCGCGCCACGCGCGGGCCCTGAGGCCACAAGACACTTCCGAGACGATCGGTACATTTCTTTGCCTGGAGCACCGATGGTTCGCAGAGGCGGCAATCACGCATTCCCATGGCTTCAAATCCTCGGCCGTGTGGCAGGCGGCGATACGGGATGGGGCCGGAGAGACGCTCGGCTCTTCCTCGCGTGCCTGTTCGTAGGCGCGGGATGTGCGTATGCTGCTGTCGCACTCCCCAGGCCCGGGCAAGTGAACGAGTGCCTGGGGATCGACCTCTTCGGAGCGGGAGATTTCTGGCAGGAACCGGCGGAACGCATCGGCAAACGCCTCGGGCTGGCCCTGGTGTCCGGCACGGACGAGGGGACCATCCGGAAGCGTTCCCACGTCCCCGTGCTGGGAGGGAAGGCTTCGGAGGTGCGCCTGCTGGCTGACCCGGACGGCTTCCCCCTGCGCCTCGAACTGAACCTCGTGAACAAGGGCGACTTCTTCGCACCGGCATCCGGGGCGGCGATGGCCAGCAACGCCGTGGAGGACTCGCAACGGGACCGGGTGCGCCGTTTCCGGCGCGAGTGGGACGATTGGCAGGGCCGTGCCGAGGCATCCCTCACCAAGGTACTGGGGACAGGGCGCAGGCAGAGCTTCACGCAGGGCGAGAGACAGCGTGTGACACGCTGGGATTGGAGCGGCGCCGCTTTCCTGCTGGATGCGCGGGAGGGGGAGTTCGTCATGCTCCGGATTCTCCCCGCTGCCGTGGCGGACGCAGGGGGGCGTTCCGCCCGTCTGTCCGACCGGGACATCAAGGAACGCCTGCAGGCGAACGTGACGAACGCGGCCAACGGGGATGTCGTCATCGGCAACATCCCCATGGTCGACCAGGGGGCGAAGGGATACTGCGCCGCCGCCACGGCGGAACGCATTCTGCGGTATTACGGGATCGAGGTCGACAGCCACGAGCTGGCCGACATCGCCCAGACCGGTCGGGGCGGGGGCACAACCTGGTCCGGGATGTGCGAGGCCATCCAGAAGACGGCCGGCAGGAACCAACGCCAGTTGCGCACGGTTCCCGGCACGGTCTCGGTCAAGCTCGTGCGTCGGTACGTCGACAAGGGCATCCCTCTGGTCTGGGGGCTGTTCCTGGTCCCTGAAGTCGAGGAACTGGCGCGCCGGCGCACCGGCCTGCGGCAGGACGCGGAGCCGCGGGAGTGGGGGCGTCGGGTCAGGAAGGAAGCCCGGGATGTTCGACGGATCCAGCCGAACCGGTCCCCGGGCCACGTCCGCCTGATCGTGGGTTACAACGACACCACCCGGGAAGTCGCCTACTCGGACAGCTGGGGAGATACCCGTGTGTACTGGCTCGGGGAAGACGAAGCCGAACACGTCAGTTTCCCGGGGACCTGCCTCGCAACCGTCATCCCCTGAACCCGCCGGCCGCTGGGGTCAGAAAGGGCCAGGCGAGAAGGACCGGGCAGACACAACCGTGGCCGCGACCGTTGCGGAGGGAAACGGGAACCCGGCGGCCATGGCCGAGGTCAAAAGCCTGTGCGGGGTGCGTACAGCAGCGGTGCGGATTGTCCCGTCGCAGTTTCCCCGCGGCATCGCGGGCACTCTCGGCTCCGCGGAGCGTCGCCCTCCAGGGAATGGACCGCCCGCGGCCTCGCGGACACGCAGACATGGCATCGCGGGCACTCTCGGCTCCGCGGAGCGTCGCCCTCCAGGGAATGGACCGCCCGCGGCCTCGCGGGCGCGCATCTCGGGATCCAGGTGGTTCTGGGATGATTGGTAAGCATGAGGCATGAGAAACCGATCAAGGAGAACGTGATGACACGGTGTGCGTGGGTCCGGGTGAGCGCAATGGTTCTCCTGTCGCTGGCGGCAGGGGCCTGTGTGTCGAGCCGTTCGGGGCAGGTCTACACCCGGGACGATGCCCTCCGCGCCCAGAGCGCGGAGCTGGGGTTCGTGGAACGGGTGTCTCCGGTGCGCATCGAGGGGACGCGCAGCGGCGCGGGGACCGTTGTCGGCGGGGTGGCCGGTGGGGTGGCCGGCAGCACGGTCGGGAGCGGCCGGACGGCCGGGGTCCTCGGCGCTACGGTCGGCGCCGTGGTTGGGGGCGTCGTCGGGACGGTGGCCGAGGAGGGGATCACACGCAGCAACGGACTCGAACTCACGGTGCGGCTCGACAGCGGTCGGGTCCTCATCGTCGTTCAGGAAGACGACGAGGCCTTTGCCATCGGCGACCGCGTCCGCGTCATCTCGGCCCCGGACGGAAAGGTCCGCGTGCGACACTGAGCCGGTCAGCCGGTCCCCCCTGCTCCCCGGTAGGCCGCACGGTCCCCGGGCGGCGCCCCGTCATCCCCCGGTAGGCCGCACGGTCCCCGGGCGGCGCTCCGCCATCCCCCCGGTAGGCCGCACGGCCCCCGGGCGGCGCTCCGCCATCCCCCCGGTAGGCCGCACGGTCCCCGGGCGGCGCTCCGCCATCCCCCGGTAGGCCGCACGGTCCCCGGGCGGCATTCTCGTATCGTGGGCGGGTTCGGCGCCCCCGTCCTACTGTAGCCCTCGCGCTCGGCACATTACCGTTTCGGGCCTGTTTCGCTCACGAGTTGGCCGCAGCGGTTGCGTAGGCGGCCGAGGAGTTCGGCGTGGGCGGGATCGGCGGCGAGGTTACGGAGTTGATCCGGGTCCTGCCGGAGGTCGAAGAGCTGCTCGAAGGGCGGATCGGGGTCGATGTAGCGGGTGTAGGTGTATTGCTCGGTGCGCACGCCGAGGGTGCGGGGGATCCTGCCTCGGTGGGAGTAGGGATGATCGTAGAGGAATTCCGTGCGCCATGGCGCGGAGGGGTTGTCGTAGAGCCCGTTCAGGTCCCGGCCCGTCATGGAGTCCGGGATCGGCACGCCGGCAAAGGCCAGGAGGGTGACCGAGAAGTCGGTCGTGATGACCAGGCGCTCGGTCGCCTTGCCGCCGGGACGGCGCGGGTCGTAGACGAACCCCGGGACCCGCAGCGACGGCTCGTACATCAGCCATTTGCCGCTGAGGCCGTGCTCGCCCAGGAAATGGCCGTTGTCGGAGGTGAACAGCACCACCGTATTGCCCGCGAGCCCGCGCCGCGCGAGTTCGTCCATGATCCGCCCGACGCCGAGGTCCATGCTGGAGACCGAGCGGTAGTAGTCGCGCAGGTGACGCTCCCGCTGGAGGGGGTCCTTGAGGAGCACCTGGCCGGCGGGCCAGCCGAGGGAGCGCCGGATGATCTCCGGCTCGCGGTCGGCGTTGGCCTGGGTGGACGCGGCGGGAAGGAGCATCTCGCGGCCCTCGAGGACGTTCTCCACCGCCGGGTCCCAGTCACCGAAGGGGCTGTGGGGGGACTTGAAGAACAGCATCAGGCAGAAGGGCTTCGCGGCGTCCCGGCCGTCCAGGAAACGCGCGACATGCCGCGGCGTCACCTCGGAATCCACGTGGAGCGGTTCCCGCAGCGTCTCGCGGCCGATGCGGTTGCGGTACCCCGCCTTGCCTTTGCCATCCGCCGGGCAATCGCAGAGGTCGTCCGGCGGCCGGGCGAAGCCGTCGAAGGTCACGTACCGACAGTCGGGCTCGTGGAAGTAGCAGGTCTGCATCGGCTGGCCGGCCCAGTAGTCGAAAACGGCGGCCCCCTGGTGCGTACGCTCCGGGGTATCCCCGATCCCCCACTTGCCGAAAAAGGCGGTCTGATAGCCCGCCGCGCGCAACCGGGCCGGGACCGACGCCTGAAGCTGGGCGCTGGACAGGGTCTTGAGGAAGTCGTCGACGCCGTGCCGGGCGGGGTACTGGCCGCAGAGGATGTTGGCGCGGCTGACGGCGCAGATCGAGGTGTTGACGAAGCAGTTCCGCAGGATCAGCCCGGCCCGCGCCAGGCGGTCCAGGTTGGGCGTGTGGACAGCCTCGTTGCCGGCGTACCCCACCGCGTCGTGGCGCTGGTCGTCCGTGAAGATGAGCACCAGGTTCGGCCGAGCCCTGCCGGCTTCCCCGGGTGCCGCCGCGGCACGGCCCGAATCCATGCCGGAGAGGATGGCCAGAAGGGCGACAGTGTGGAGCAACATGCGCATGAACCGATTCCCATGTTTGGCAACGGCCAAGGCCCAGTCCCGGATCCCTGTCGCCAGCGCCTCGAGCACTCCGGCATTCCGGACCGCCCGCGTCCCCCCCGGGCACACCGCCCGGTGACCGTACGGCGTACTGGACCGCCCGCGTCCCCGCGGGCATTGCGCGACGGTCGTGACTCTTCCTGGACGATCGGCAGGACGGGAATGGAACGTAGCGCCACGCGCAACTGGGACCATGGACAATGGACCATGGACCATGGACCTTTTCAAGCCAGAAACGTCAGGTACTTGCCCGGCGTGATGGCCGGGACGGATGTGAGCAATGCGAGGAAGGCTGCCGGAATGCCAGCCTCAGCCGTCCTTACACGTCTGCTCAGAACACCTGCGCAGGCGGAAAATGAGCGTTACACCAGGGATGCGCCACGAGCCGAGTGGCGCGAGGTGTCAAGTCCTGATTTCCGTTTGACACCTTTTTCTCAGGCGTGGGTGGTCTCTTCATGCCGGAACCAATGCTGCGTTCGCAGGCACATTCACGAACAACGTCAGGAACACGGGCTTGCCGCTCTTACCCGCCTTGACGACGCTGGCGAAGTCGATCTTCACCATGATCGGGTACATCATGAAGAACAGGCAGATGGCGATGGGGATGGAGACCACCGGGGCCTGGTTGACGCGGATCACCACTTCGGCTTGGGGCACTCGCTCACCATCCCCTATTCCCCTTGTCTCGCACACGTCGCCTTGCTCAATCGCCTCGCATCCGCGACGACTGTCCCATGCTCCCCGAGGCAGTCGCGGAAGCACTCCTGCAGGCAGGCTTCCAGCCGTGTTCGCGGCTCGGCCAGCCGATAGTGCATCCACGTGCCCTCGCGC
>JAFGRS010000482.1 GCA_016935045.1 Lentisphaeria bacterium
CAGCGGGCATACCCGCAGTGGTACGTCCCGAGCGAGCAACGCCGCCAGGGAGCAGGAGCGGCGCAGCCCTTCGGGGCGAGGCGGCGCCCATTGCCGCTTCGCTGCGAAGCCTTGCGGCTCCGCCCGTCTCCCCCGCCGGCGCGGGGTCGGCTCCCGCAGCGGTCTTGGCCCGAGGGCTCGGGTGTGCGGGGCGCTGCCGCCGCTCTTGGAGAGAAAAGGAAGAGGGATTTGGCTATAGGCCCGAGCTTGGATCCGCTCAGGAACTGGAGTATCTTCAACCACAAGGATGGAGTTTCATCGGGACGCACCGGGCAGGACAGAAGCAGACCCGTTTAGGCCGACTCCCGGCAACCCTCTGAGTCGGCCATAAACCGAAAAAGGCCGATTCGGTCTAGTAATTGTTCGCAGAGAACCGCCCCCTTGACACCCGCGGGAGTTTCTGCTACTCTGGATTCAAGGAGGAACGCGATGCCAGAGATAAGCCGGTTCTTTGGTATCATCATCCGGATGTTCTTCGACGAGCACAATCCGCCGCACATCCACGTGGAGTACCAGGGGAGCAAGGCCGTGTTTGATCTGGCCGGCAATGTCACACGGGGAGACCTTGGCTCGCGGACGGCAACCAAACTCGTGCGAGAGTGGATTGACCTTCACGTGGACGAATTGCGGGCAGACTGGCAGTTGGCACAGGCAGGACGCGAAGTCCGGAAGATCGCGCCGCTGGATTGAGGTGTATCATGTGGAATCTCAACGACGTGAGACAGATCGAGTACAAGTCGGGCTACTGTTACCTCATCGTATTCGATGACGGACTCCGTGCGGTCATCGACTTTTCGGACTACCTCCGACGTGGTCCGATCTTCGCGGCTCTGCGCGACCTCGAGCTATTTCGCCAGGCCAGAATTGAGGGTGGCACCATCAGTTGGCCGAATGGTGCGGACGTCGCCCCAGAGACCCTCTATGAGAAGTGCGAACGAGCCGCTGCAGCCGATCGCGAGTACGCGTCGGCAGAGCGGTAGCGTTCGACGGGTGAGGACAGGGGCTTGACACCTGACGTCCTGTAAGATAAGTTATTACACAACGACACAAGGCTCTGGAGGCCAATCATGCGAAGCACAATCACCATCAGTGTGCCAGAGCAATTGCGCACTGAGCTCGACCAGGTCTCGGAGGCAGAGGGCGTGTCCCGCAGCGATATCGTGCGGGAATCGATCCGCGATTACCTTTTCCTCCGTCGATTCCGCTCCCTCCGCAAGACGATGACAGCGCAGGCCTCGGCGCGGGGGGTCTTTACCGACGAGGACGTATTCCGGGAAGTGTCGTGAGAGTCGTCCTCGACACAAACGTCTTGGTTGCCGCATTCATAGCCCACGGCCAGTGCAATGAGCTGCTGGAGCACTGCGTCCTGCACCACGAGGTCATCGTGTCTGACTTCCTGCTTGCGGAGTTGGGGGACGTTCTCGCCCGCAAGTTCGGATTCGGCCAGGCGGAGATCGGCAAAGCGACGCAGTTGCTGCTCGACCGGTGTCAGGTTGTTGCCCCATTTCCCTTGGTTGCGCCTTTGTGTCGTGATCCCGACGATGACCAAGTTCTGGCGACTGCCATCACAGGGCGCTGCCGCTGTGTCGTAACAGGAGACAAGGACTTGCTCTGCCTGGAGGAAGTGCAGCAGGTTCGCATGATCAGCCCCGGAGCCTTCTGGGCATACGAAGGTGGCAAGGTCGAACAAGAGGATGGACAGGGACGGTGAGAACTGCCGCCGCTTTTGCTCTGGCAGTCCTCCCCGCCCGTCATCCATTCGTTGCAGGAGGAAGGAATACCACGTACGGCACAAGAGGAGCGAACTGGGAACAACGGAGGATCTCCAGCAGCTTGCTGAAGAGCAAGGGGAGGAGGATAGGGCTGCAAATGCCCATAGGCCCCGCAGGGCAAGATGGTTAGGGAAGGATGGTGGAGGCGCCGGGAATCGAACCCGGGTCCTGGAAAGACACCACGCCGGCTTCTACATGCTTAGTGCGCGCTTAGGTTCTCGCCCGGTCATATAGGCGTCGCACGGGCCAATGACCGTTCAAAGCGCCCTGTTGGGTTCTCGCCGCGCCGCCCGGGTGCCCGGCATTGCGGCCAGCCTGATGTCGTCGTCCCTGTCCCCCATCAGGCGTCAGGGCAGGGACGTCGCTGTCTTTAGGCAGCGAGTGCGTACTGTTCGTTCGCAGCTACTTGGTTGACCGGTGATTTAGGAGGCCAACGGTCGTCCTCCGCATGCAACCGACGCTCAGCCTGACCAGTCGAGGCCATGTCGCCCCCATCGCAGGTCGTTGCCTGAGCACCGCTCACGGAAGCCAATATAACACGGCGGCGCCGTGCTGCCAATACGATTCGTGGTTCGGATTCTCGCGGCCGGGCGCTGCCGTGCCGGCCATGGCGTGAGGAGACGCGGTGTGCGTTACGGGGCTCACATCTTTCTCTGGGTCCGGCATTGGGCTGACGAGCACGTCTCCCTGCTGGCGCGGGCGCGGGAGCTGGGTTTGGATTGGATCGAGATTGCCCTCGGGGAGGATGTGGTGTTCTCCTCCCGTCTGACGCGTCGGTGCGCCGAGGAATCGGGTCTGGAGCTGGTGTTCAGCCCGGGGGACGGTTGGCCGGTCGGCATGGACATCTCCCTGGCGGCCCCCGATGCGCGCCGGCGGGCGGTGGCGTGGCACCGGCGGCAGATCGCCGTGGCCGCGGAGTGCGGCGGAACGGCATATACCGGCGCCCTGTACGGTCAGCCGGGCACGGTGGAACGCCGGCTGCCGACGCGGGACGATCTCCTCCGGGTCGCGGAGGGCCTGCACCAGTTGGCCGAGACCGCGGCGGCTTCCGGCCTGCGTCTGGCCATCGAGCCCATGAGCCATTTCCGCACCCACGTGGTCACGAACCCCGCTCAGGCCGCGGAACTGGTGCGTCTCACGGATCACC
This sequence comes from Lentisphaeria bacterium, assembly GCA_016935045.1. Lineage (GTDB taxonomy): Bacteria > Verrucomicrobiota > Lentisphaeria > Oligosphaerales > JAFGRS01 > JAFGRS01. The sequence goes on from JAFGRS010000482.1 coordinate 2,959, forward strand.
CGGCTGTCGGTGTCCTATTCGACACCTACCACATGGTTACGGAAGTGCGCGACTACGGCGCCGCTCTGCGCGGGCTGGGGTCTGCGCTGTGGGGGTTGCATGCCTGCGAGAGTGACCGCGGCGTGCCGGGAGGGGGGCTGGTGCCGTGGCGCCCGATCGCGACGGCGTTGCGGGAACTGCGCTTCTCGGGCCACATCGGCCTGGAGAGCTACCACTCCGGCCCGGCGGGGATGGCCGTCAGCCGGGGGCTGTTCACGGACTGCTGCCCGGATGGCGACCGCTTCGTGCGCGAGGGGTTGGCCTTCCTGCGGGGTCTCTTGGCCGGGGAGGAAACCGGCTGAGAGTGCCGGGGGGCGGGGGAGATCCCGCGAACCCTCCCGGGACGGTCGGGCATCGCGGGCGCCATCGGCCCGGCGCCTCGATCGTGTCGAGACGTCTTCGGCCTTCGGATGGTCAGGGGGTGGGTCCCGTTTCGAGGCGATAGAGCCTGAGCATGGACGGTTCGGGCAGCGGCGGATCTCGGGGCCGGTCGCGATTGGGGCCCAGGGTCTCCCAGCGCAGGACGTAGCGCACGTTGGTGGCTTCGGCCTGTCCGGCGTCCCCGGCGCTGCGGGCGCTCATGCCGGGGAAGGTCGATGCCAGGGGGCCGAGGGAGGCGTGTCTGATCCTGGGCGGGGGTGCGGGCCCCAGGATGCGGAGGGTATCGGGATCGAGAAGCCACACGCCGCGCTCGCCCTTGCGTGCGAAGGACAGGCGGAGGCCGCCCTGGTCATCGGTCTCCACCCCGCCCACGCGCACCTCGAAGGAGGGCAGGGAACCGCCGCCCCCGAAATCCCAGCGGTAGCCGTCCCAGGCACTGATCTGGAGGATGTCCCAGGTCTTGCCGTTGAAGCGGGCGCAATACACCTGGCTGTTCCCGGCCGCATCGTAGCGATGGTAGGTGACGAGGGGGCGTCCGGCCGTGTCGAAGCCAAGACGGCAGTTGCCGTTGATGAGCCCCTGCCTGGGAGGCACGGCCTCGACGACGTCGATGTTGTCCACGGTCATGGGCAGGGGTATGGGTGCACCGTCGGCTTTTTCCCAGCGGCGCAGGTCCGGGCTGCGGGCGTAGGAGGGATGGTGGTTGGTGGCGGCGTCGGGGGTGTCGCGCCAGACGCCGACCATGTGGAAGCGTCCGTCCGGTCCGAGCCGCGGTGACGAGAAGTAGCCGTTCATGCGTCCCTGGCCGTCGAGCAGGGGTCCGTCCACGAGGGCGCTCCAGGATTCGGTTTCCGGGTCATATAGATTGTAGTGATCGTTGCCCTTGCCGCTGCTGCCATTGCGGTAGCGGAAGATCAACCGGTCCTCGGGACCGCGGAGGAAACGGGGATAGGTCATGCGTTTTTCGAGGGCCGGGTCGACCATGGTATCCAGGCGCCGCAGGGAGCGCGCCTCCCCGGCCTGGGCGCTGCGGAAGTAGACCAGCGGGTTGACGTGCATGTTGCCGCTCAGGTGCAGCTTGCCGGCACCGTCGAGGGCCATGGTGACGTAGTTGTGGCTGTCCCAGCCCAGTTTCGAGGGCAGCTTGGTAAACGTCCATTGGCTGTCGGTCAGCCGTCGCTGGGCAACGGTCATGCGACGGTCGGCATCGTAGTAGGCCACGTACTGCTCGGGCGGGGCGGTGAGCAGGCAGAACCCCACCGGGTGGGCGGACCAGACGGGTTCCAGTTCGAGCACCTGGGCTATCCGTTCCTCGACCGGTGGGGCTTCCGCCGCCATCACTGTCCTCCCGTGGCCCGCCGGCAGCAAGAGGGCAGCCAGGATGGCCGGGCGCAGAAGACGCCACCCCTCAGGCGCGATTCCTCCCTGGCGGCTGCGGCTGTCGGTGCTGGTGTTTTTCATCTGGTTCCCCGATCGGTGGGTCCTGGGGTTCAGAAGCTCCCTCGGCAGATGCGCGTTCCGCGTGGAGCAGGACATCAGGGCATGGGGGCGCAAACATAGTGCCTGCACGACGTCTTGCCAACCGGGGTGGGGGGATGCGGCTCCGCAGGAGCGTCGCCCTCCAGGGGATGGGGATGCGGCTCCGCGGAGCGTCGCCCTCCAGTGGACGGGGATGCGGCTCCGCGGAGCGTCGCCCTCCAGGGGATGGGAATCGGCTCCGCGGAGCGTCGCCCTCCAGGGGATGGGGATGCGGCTGTACCGGAATCTCGCGGATCGGTTCCCGGTGGAGCGCCGATAGGAGGACGGGGAGGGGGCGCGGCCGCGCTTCCTCACCCCGAATCGGCGCTCCACTGCCGCAAGGGCAGTGGCGGCGGGAACCGATTCGCCGAATCCTGGAACAGCCCGGGATGGCGCATCCGGGAGCTTGCGCCCTTGGAGGGTACGCCATACCTTGCAGCCAATGCGACGGGGGATCTCCCGGCGCGGCAGACAAGGCGGTGACGGATGAGCAGGCATCCCACGGGACCCGAGTTGGCCGCGGCGATTCGAGCCTGGCGACCTTTGCCGGGTCATGCGGCGCTCTGGTGGCTCGGGCAGCACGGTTTTGTGCTGCGCCTGGGTTCGGCGACGGTGTACATCGACCCGTTTCTCAGCGATCATGGCAAGCGTCGCGTGCCGCCGTTGCTGGATCCGGCGCTGATCACGGATGCGGACATTGTGGTGGGTACCCATGATCACCGCGATCACATCGACCGGGAGATCTGGCCGCTCATCGCCGCGGCGTCACCGGGAGCGGTGTTCGTCGTTCCGCATCCCGCATGCGCGGCGCTGCCCCGGGACCTGGGTCTGGACCCGCGGCGTTTCCGGGGCCTGGACGACGGGGAGGTCCTCGACCTGTGCGGCCTTCGGCTGCACGGTGTGGCCGCGGCGCACGAGTTTCTCTCGCCCGATCCGGAGAGCGGCCGGCAGCGTTTCATGGGGGTGGTTGTGGAGGCGGGGGGGTGTTCGGTGTACCATTCCGGTGATACCTGCCTGTACGAAGGTCTGCACGAACGCCTGCGGCGGCTCGGCCCGACGGCAATGCTGATCCCCATCAATGGCCGCGACGCCGAACGACTGGCGCGCAACTGCATCGGCAACATGACCTTCCAGGAGGCCGCCGACCTGGCCGGAGCCATCCGCCCCGGACTGGTGGTGCCGACCCACTTCGACATGTTCCTCGGCAATATGGAGGACCCCCGGCGCTTTGCCGACTACGTGCGGGTGAAGTACGGCGACTCCCTGCGTTCCCTGATCCCCGAGTACGGCGAGCGCATCGACGTTCCGCCGCCGTGAAGATGGTGTCCGGGGCGCGGCCGGTCCGGCCTGACGCCGGTGCGGGGCGTGCCGCGGCGGCAGTCGGCTGTGTCCTCTCCGTCCCGGGCGATATGCCCCGCGGGCAGTTGGGAGTTCGGACGATGCTCAGCGTGGTCCTGGTCGCACCGGAGATTCCGCAGAACACGGGCACCATCGGCAGGCTCTGTGTCTGCACCGACGCGCGCCTGCACCTGATCCGACCCCTGGGCTTTTCCCTGGACGAATCCCGGATCCGCCGGGCCGGCCTCGACTACTGGCAGTACGTGGACTGCCACGTCCACGAGACCTGGGAGGAGTTCCTGGGCGCCCCGGGCACGGTTCCGGGACGGCTGGTGTTCTGCAGCACCAAGGCGGCCCGGAGCCTCTACAGCGTCCGTTTCCGGGACGACGACACCCTGGTTTTCGGCAACGAGTCCAGCGGGCTGCCTCCATGGTTCCAGGCACGCCATGGGGAGGATTTCGCCGCCATTCCCATGCCGGGCCGGCACGCCCGCAGTCACAACCTGGCCAATGCCGTCGCCATCGTGGTCTACGAAGCGTTGCGGCAACTGCGCTGGGCCTGACGTCCGGGGCGCCGGGCAGGGACGTTCCCGGCCGCTGCCCCTGCCCTGCCTCCTGCGGGCGGGGCTGGTGTGTTGCCGGGGCTCGGCGCTATAATGCCGGGGATCACACGAGTATGCGTGCGGGGTGCTTCCGGATGAACGCCAATCCCTTTCTCGAGGAGCTTGCCACCGGCAAACTCCTCATCGGCATGCTCCACCTGCCGGCGCTGCCCGGCACGCCGTGCGCCGCCGCCACACCGGATGCGATCGTGCAGACCGCGGTGCGGGAGGCGGCCGTGTACCGTGACTGCGGGGTGCACACGGTGCTGATCGAGAACATGCATGACGTTCCCTACGTCCGCCGGGTCGGCCCGGAGACGGTTGCGGTGATGACGCGGGCGGTCTGCGAAGTCCGCGGGCTGGGCTTGTGCGTCGGGGTCCAGGTCCTCGCGGGGGCCAACCGGGAAGCGGTGGCGGTGGCGGCCGCGGGGGGCGCTGCCTTCGTGCGGGTCGAGGGATACGTCTACGCCCATGTGGCCGACGAGGGCCTGCTGGAAGCCTGCGCCGGCGAGCTGCTCCGCTACCGGCGGCAGATCGGCGCCGAGGGTGTCGCGGTCCTGGCGGACATCAAGAAGAAACACTGTGCCCACGCCATCACCGCCGACGTGGATCTGGGGGAGACGGCGCGCACGGCGGCGTTTTTCCGGGCGGACGGGGTCATTGTCAGCGGCCGGCACACGGGGGAGGCGGCCGACCCGCGGGAGGTGGCCGAGGTACGGCGGACCGTGACCTGCCCGGTACTGGTGGGCTCGGGCGTGACCCCCGAGAACGTGGCGGAGTACCTGCGCCATGCGGACGGGCTCATCGTGGGAAGTTGGGTCAAGGTAGAAGGGCACTGGTCCGGCGCCCTCTGCCGCGAGCGGGTACGCCGCCTGGTCTCGGCCTTCGAGAAGGCCCTGGGGTAGGCTCAGAGGTCCTTAGGGTCCGCACGGAAATAACTTCACATTTTGGCGAGGCGCCGCTCCTGCTCCCTGGCGACGTTGCTCGCTCGGGACGTACCACTGCGGGTATGCCCGCTGCGCTCGCGCCTTGCCAGGAACCGGGATCGGCTGCAGCAAAATGGGA
>JAFGRS010000483.1 GCA_016935045.1 Lentisphaeria bacterium
ATTGCCGAGCGCACGCAGGCGCCGGCCCTGGTGTGGCTGCGTCCGGGGCAGGCGGGCTGGAGCAAGTATGTCATCGACGCGACGCGGCAGCGTCCTGAAGCCGGGGGGTTTGCGTTCGACGTGGACGTGGACGGGGACCTCGGCCTGATCCTCGGCGGCGACGCGGGCAGCGACGAGTTGTGGTGGTACGAGAACCCGTCTCCCGATTTCGACCCGTCCCGGCCCTGGAAACGTCATCTCATCAAGAAGGGCGGCGGCAAGGCCCATCACGACCACGTGGTGGCGGATTTCAAGGGGACCGGTCGGCCGCAGCTCGCCTTCTGGAACCAGGGCGCGAGCAGGCTGTTTCTGGCGGAGATCCCGGAGAATGCGAGGGAGCTGGAGAGCTGGCCCCACGTCGAGATCTTTGGCTACAGCCATATGAAGGGGACCCTCAAGCAGGAGGGAATGTGTGTCTGCGACGTGGACGGGGACGGGCGCGCGGACCTGCTGGCCGGTCAGTTCTGGTTCCGTTACCGGGGCGAGAACCGTTTCGACGCCATCCCGATCCACGACCGGCCGGGGCGGGTCCGCGCGGGACACTTCCAGCCCGGACGCATTCCCCAGATCGTGTATTCCTCGGGGGACGGCGACGGCCCCCTGCGGCTCTATGCCTGCGAGGGGGACCCCGCGGCCCCCGGATCCTGGGTCGGCCGGGACCTCCTGGGGCGCGAGGTGCTCTCGGGGCACACCCTCGAAGTCGCCGACATCAATGGGGACGGGCATCTCGACATCTTCTGCGCCGAGATGCACACCCCGGGCCCGAAGGAGAAGTGCACGGCCTGGGTCCTCTACGGCGACGGGCAGGGAGGATTCACGGTGCAGGAACTCTCGGTCGGCATCGGCAACCACGACTCACGCCTGGGGGATGTGGACGGCGACGGACGCCTCGACATCATCACCAAACCCTACACCTGGGATACGCCGCGCTTCGACGTCTGGCTGAACCTGGGCAGCAGGAAGTAGTGGCGGGGGGGAGTCTGCCCCGATGGTTCTCGCGGCCCGTTCCGGAGCCGTGACACGCCCACCCCAGGTTCGTAGTACCGCGTTCAGGCGGTCTTCCTCTTCCCTCCGCGGCTTCCGGCTGAAGCCGGTACTACAAGCCTCGTCTGCAGGCATCCCACGTGGCGCCCCAGTCTTGAATCTGCCCCTGCAGTTGTGGCGATGGCGGACGTGGGGATGCCGCCCGTCTTCCCTGTAAGGCCGGCGGTCCCCGACGGCCCAAGACTCCCGGCATGCCGCCCGGGGACCGTGCGGCGTACGGGGGACGTGGGGATGCCGCCCGGAGAGCGCCTCGCACACTGCTCCGGAAAAAGGCGGGGACGGGGGCAGTTCCCATCCCACGCAACCATCGAGGACTCTGCATGAACCGCATTCCTTTCCTTCTTGCTCTTGTATGGGCATCCCTCTGCGCGGGCGCGGACATCCGGCATGTCCTCTTCGACTTCGAGTCGGGCATCGAGGGATGGTGGGGGAATCCCTGGGGGGGCGGAACGTGTGAAGTGGCCGCCTCAGCCGAGGCCAAGTACGGCTCCGGGGCCCTGCGCTGCACCTACCGGGATGTCGAGAAGGGGGCCAACGCGGTGGGGCCGGACCTCGCGGCGGATGCCCCGTGGAGGGCACAACCGTGGGGAGGCTTCAGCCTCTGGCTCAGGGGGGACGGCAGCCCCGCCAAGCTGCACATCGCCATCGAAACCACCCAGGACCGCAGCCCCGACCAGCCCGGCGGCGCCACCTTCAGCGTCGATGTCCCCCTCAAAGACGCCTCCTGGCACCGCCTCGAATTCTCCTTCTCCCGGCTCTGGAACCGGGAGAAGCTGCGCCTGGATCCGGCCCGCATCCGGCGCTTCATCTTCGGAGCCACGGGGTCCCATGACATCCTCCTGGACCAGATCGGCCTGGAGGCACCGGGACGGGACTGCTGGGCGGAGACACGGACGCAGGGTCCCCGCGAAGGCCCCGGGCGGCTGCTCTCGCCCCCGGCCTGGACACAGGTCGGAACCGAACACCTCGCCGTGAGCCTGGACCTGACGCCCCTGCGGCCGGAACATGATGTCCTTGTGGCGGTCGCCTGCCGCCTCGCCGAGGGAGTGCTCGAACACCGCGTGACCTTGACGCCGGGAGCCGTCCGGACAGCCGAGTGGTCCCACGGCTTCTCCCTTTCCCTGACGGCGGATGAGCCGGCCCTGGCGACGGTGCTCATCGAGAGCCCCCCGGGCACCCGGGTGGCTTCCTGGGAACAGTCCTTCGTGGTACACGGTCCAGACCCCGAAGCGGTTGTTCCACCGCTGCCCATCTACCCGGTGCCGAAGCGCATCCGGCGGGACGAGGGGGTGTTCCGTTTCGCTGCGGTCACGCGGGTCAGGACCGAGGGCGTCGAGGCACGGGACGTGGAGCGGACGGTCGGGTTGTTCGGACGGGAGATGGCGTCCTACTACGGGCGCCGGGTAGCCCTGTCGGCCGATGGCCCGGCGGAGATGCTGTGTGCGGTGGCGCCCGGCACCCTCGACGGCGGACCCGAACGCTACGAACTCGACGTGACGCCGGCGCAGATCCGCGTCCGGGCGCAGGGCCCGGAAGGATTGTACTACGCGCTGCAGTCCCTGCTGGCGGCGGTGGATGCGGAAACGCGGTCGCCGCGGGAGGCGGTTGCCCCCTGCCTCAGCATCACGGACTGGCCCTCGTTCCCGTTCCGCGGCGTCAGTGTCTCCAATCCGACGAACCGGTGGGGTCACCCGAATGACGCCGGCTATCCGGTGGAGGATTTCTGCGATTTTCTGTACCGCACGGTGGCGCGGCAGAAGCTGAACAAGGTGGTGTTCATCGTGCCCGAGGGGATGCGTTTCGAGTCCCACCCCGAGCTGGCCTCGCCGAACGCCTGGAGCAAGAACGAGTTGCGGCGGCTGGTGGCATTCGCCGAGGAACACTACATCGAGCTGATCCCCCTGGTGACGGTCCTGGGACACGCCAATTGGTTCACCATCAAGCATCCGGAACTCATCGAGCCCGGCAACCAACACAACATCGCCTGCGTGCGGATGCCGGAGACCAACCGGCTGATCGCCGACGTCATCGCGGAAGTCATCGAGGTCTTCCGGCCCAGGACCTTCCATCTCGGCATGGACGAGTGCTGGTGGAGGACACTCGACAAGCCCCCCGAGGAACGCTGCCCGCGCTGCGGCGAGGACTGGCCCGACATCGTGGCCGGGCAGGCGACCTTCTTCCATGACCTGCTGGCGCGTCAGGGCATCCGCGCCATGATGTGGGGGGACATGCTGCTGCCCGAGCACAACGGCGGCGCGCCCTACCACACGGCCCGGGCCCTGCCCCGGATTCCCAGGGACATGATCGTCACGAACTGGTCGGCGGGGCTTGCTCCGGATTCCTCCAAGCGTTTCCGCGATGCGGGGCTGACCGTGGTGCGCGCCAATTCCCAAGGGGTGCCCCGCGCCGAAGCCCCCTACGTGATCGGCAACATGATGGGCCTGTGGAGCAAGGTCCCCTGGCTCACCGACACCTACCACAAAACCGCGGCCGTCTATTCGTACCTGGCCATCCCCCAGGCGGCCGAGTTCTCCTGGAACGTGGACCCCTCGCCCGGGGCCCGCGGCATGCAGCGGGACATGCTCCGCGAACGGGCCGACTCGGTCCTGCGCCGCATGGCGCTGCGGTCCTCGCCCCATGCCGGGGCTGAGCAGACTCCCATTCCCCTCGCGAGGGCCGTCAACGAGAAGGTCGAAGGTCTGGGTGCCTTGCCCCTGGGGGCATTGCACGCCGCCCGGATCCGGTTCGAGACCCTCGACAGAGTCGTGTTCGCGGAGGAAGTCCCCACGCAAATCCCCGTCGCGGCTCGGGCTGCCGAGGTGAACGTGCTGGTCGGCTGCCATCTGCCGGCGGAAGCCTACGACGCCTTCACCGAGCGGTTCCGCCGCAAGGAGAGCATGGGGGGCGTGGACGTGGGAAGCGTGGTCTTCACCTACGCCGACGGAACGAGCGAATCGCTCCCCCTGCTGTATGGCGCCAGTGTCCTGCCCTGGGACCGGGACCTGGCCCCGCCCTATCTCTACGGCGCCGTCGGAAGTGTGTCCGTGCCCGGGGACGCCCCGGAGGCCAGCGTCTACGTCGTGCAGTGGGTCAACCCGCGTCCGGAGGAGACGATCGTCTCCATGTCCCTGCGCACCTCGGGCACCGAGGCCCGACCGTTCCTCCTCGCCGCCACGCGTAGGTGAGTGCAGCTGGGGACGGACATCGTACATGCCCCATCCCCTGGAGGGCGACGCTCCGCGGCGCCGCATCCATTCCCCTGGGGGGCGACGCTCCGCGGAGCCGCATCCATTCCCCTGGAGGGCGACGCTCCGCGGAGCCGCATCCATTCCCCTGGAGGGCGACGCTCCG
>JAFGRS010000484.1 GCA_016935045.1 Lentisphaeria bacterium
CCGCGAGGCCGCGGGCGCTCCATTCCCCTGGAGGGCGACGCTCCGCGGAGCCGATTCCCCCTCCCCTGCGGCCCGTCCCGAGGGATTGCCCGGGACGGTTTTCCGCCGGTTGACATACGGGGCGGCGGCACCAGATTCTCGGGGGCCGCGCCGGCGCGGCAGATCCTGCGATCGGAGGCAGCATGCGGGTCGTCATCCTGATCAAACAGGTCCCCGAGACCAGTGCCGTACGCCTGGACGAGGAAACCGGGACCATGGTCCGGGAGGGGGTCGAGGCCATCGTCAATCCCCTCGACCTCTATGCCGTCGAGTGCGCCCTGAGGCTCCGGGACGACCTGCCCGGTCCACACGAGACCGTGGTTCTGAGCATGGGGCCGCCCAAGGCGGAAGCGGCCCTGCGCGAGGTGCTCGCCATGGGCGTGGATCGCGGGGTGCTCCTCTCCGACCGTGCCTTTGCGGGATCCGACACCTGGGCCACGTCCCACACCCTCGCGGCCGCCATCCGCCGACTTGGCCGGGTGGATCTGGTCCTCTGCGGCGAGCGGGCCACGGACGGCGACACGGGGCAGGTCGGTCCGGGCGTCGCCGCCTTCCTTGACCTGCCCCTCGTCACCTACGCCGCCCGGGTGGACATCCGGGAAGACAACCGGCTCCAGGCCGACCGGCTGATCGAGGGCGGACGGGAAACCGTCGAGGCCCCCCTCCCCGCGGTCGTGACCGTCCTCAAGGCGGTGGGCGACCCACGCCTCCCGACCCTGCATGGCAAACGCCGTGCCCGGGCAGCCGAGGTGCCGGTCTGGGACCATGCGGAACTCGGACTGGCGGCGGCAGCCCTGGGTCTGAAGGGTTCGCCCACCCGGGTGGAACGGATCTTCCGGCCCCGCCTGGCCCGGGACTGCCTGAAGCTGCCCGCGGGCGCCCCCCATGCCGTCGTCCGGGCCGCGGATCGCCTGGCCGCCTTTCTCCAGCAGCGGAGTGTGCTCTGAATGCCTGCGGAGAACGCCACCGGAATCTGGGTCGTCGGGGAACATGCCGGCGGGGTCCCGACGCGCGTCAGCCATGAACTCCTGGGGCGGGCACGCGCCCTGGCCGATGCTTCGGCCTCCGAGTTGACGATTGTCCTGCCGGGACCCCGCTTTGCCGAGGAACGGCTCCGGGAGCTGGTCGCCCGCGGGGCGGATCGGGTCGTCGCCGTGGAACACGAGCGTCTCGATCCCTTCCAGCTCGAAGCCTATGCCGCCATCGTCGAGGCCCTCGTCCGCGCCCGCCGGCCCGCCGTGCTCCTGGGGGCCGCCACCACCGCCGGGCGTACCCTCATGCCCTGGCTCGCCATCCGCCTCCACACCGGCCTGACGGCCGACTGCACCGAACTTGCCATCGACCCCGATACCGGACACCTCCTCCAAACCCGCCCCGCCATCGGCGGCCATATCCTGGCCACCATCCGCACCGCCGGCCATCGCCCCCAGATGGCGACCGTCAGGCCCCACTCGACGCAACCCGCGGCGCCGGACCCGCGCCGACACGGAACCGTCGAACGCATCCCCCCGCAACCCGAATGGCTGTCGAACCGCGTCCGGCGGATCGCGTTCACCCCCGACCGGGAGAAACAGACCCTCCAGGACGCGGAACGCGTGGTTGCGGTCGGGCGGGGTATCCGGCGGCCCGAGAACCTGGGCCTCGTCCGGAAGCTCGCGGATGCCCTCGACGCCGCCCTCGGTGCAACGCGTGATGTCGTGGACCGCGGCTGGCTCGACTACCCCCACCAGGTCGGCCTGTCCGGCAAGACCATCAGCCCGAGGCTGTACCTGGCCATCGGCATCTCCGGGTCCGTCCAGCACCTGGCCGGCATGCAGACCAGCGACACCATCGTCGCGGTCAACAACGACCCCCAGGCGCCCATCTTCCAGGTCGCCCACGTGGGCATCGTCGGGGACCTCTTCGAAGTCGTGCCCGTGCTCACCCGCGTCCTCGCCCATGCTCCGGACGCCTCGGGAAACTCGGACCGACCGGATGGATCGGACCGGTCGGACCGGTCGCCCCGCGCCGTCGGGATCCCGGCGCCGGGCGGTGAGCCGTAGCGTGTTCCCCGCGGGGTTGAGGAGTTGCAGCCCGGTGACGTTTGCCGTCCGCATCCCCGCGCTCCGGCACTACATTGCCGGTCGTTCAGGATGATCTGTACATGCGCAGGTGTGCCCGCAGGGACGCGGGCGCTCCAGACTGTGGTGAGACGACCCGTACCACCGTCGCGGAACGGGTGCTTTGAGGACTGCGTGCAATGCCTGAGTTCCAACCCGTCACCCCCGAGGTGGCCGCGGCGGTGGCGGCCGTCTGCGGCGAGGTGAATGTTCTCTACGCCGATCCGGAACGACTCGAACGGTACAGCCACGACGAAGTCGCCGAAGAGGCCTATGCGCACCCCCCCGAGTTGGTCGCGCGCCCGGGGAGTGCCGACGAAATCCAGCGGATCGTGCGCCTGGCCAATCGGGAACGCGTCCCCATCACCCCGCGGGGGGCCGGCAGCGGCCTCTCGGGCGGGGCCGTGCCGATCTTCGGCGGCATCGTCCTCGATACCACCCGAATGGACCGCATCCTGGAAATCGATGCCGACAACCTCGTCGTCGTCGTCGAGCCCGGAGTGGTCACCAGCGACATCAACGCCGCCCTGCGGCCTGCCGGGCTGTTCTATGCCGGCTATCCCATGAGCCTGGAGACCTGCTGCATCGGCGGCAACGTTGCCGAGAACGCGGGCGGGGGCAAGGCGGTCAAGTACGGAGTCACGGGACGCTATGTGCTGGGTCTGGACGTGGTTCTGCCCACGGGCGAGCTTGCCTGTCTCGGCGGCAAACTGGTGAAGGATGTGACGGGCCTGAATCTGCTTCAGCTCATGGTCGGTTCCGAGGGCATCCTGGGGGTGTTCACGCGCATTATCCTCAAGCTTCTGCCCCTGCCCCGCGCGAGCGTGGATCTGCTCTGCCTGTTCCCTACGGCCCGGTCGGCCATCGGGGCCGTGCCCCGGATCATGACGGCCGGCGGCATCGTGCCCACGGCCATCGAGTTCATGGACCGGACCAGCATTCAGGCGTCCTGCCGCTACCTCAACGAGAGCATTCCCTACGAGTCCTCGGGGGCCATGCTGCTGATCACCGTCGACGGCTCGGATGCCGGGCAGGTCGAGCGGGAGTACGATGCCATCGGGGAACAATGCCTCGCGGCCGGCGCCGGCGAAGTCTACGTGGCCGACAACCGCACCACCTCCGAACGCATCTGGCGCGTGCG
>JAFGRS010000485.1 GCA_016935045.1 Lentisphaeria bacterium
AGGCCCCCGCACGGTCCCCGGGCGGCATCCCGAGATACGGCTCCGCGGAGCGTCGCCCTCCAGGCCCCCGCACGGTCCCCGGGCGGCTCCCCGCCTCCTCCCCTCACTCGCCGCGAATCCAGTCGATCCGGATGCGGGCCGCCTCGGCGCCGGACATCGGGTCAAGGCGGATCGCGGTGATGGTCCGACCGCGCCACTGGGGATGGTCACCCACGTCGAAGACCACCTCGTGAAACTCCCCATCCCCCACCAGCGGCGCGTTCACCCGCATCGCCTCGCACATCGCCGGGCTCTCCGACGTCGCCCAGAAAAACTGCGCCCCCGAACCGGCGCTGGACGAGAGACGGACACGGATCCGCCGGATCGAGTTGCCGTCCAGGCGGCAATTCCCCCGCGTCATGTACGGATCCCCCCCGATGGCATCGACCTCGAGCACCCCGCCGCGCACCGCGAACACCGTGATGTCGTGCGCCCGGTTCCACCCTCCCGTGGTGTGGTCGAACTCGAAGGCGATCCGCGTGCACTCGACCGGGCTGAGCCCGCTGGGCAGCGGCGTCACCCCTTCCAGGCGCACTTCCCCCTTGCCCATGGGCGGCGGAAACGCCACCACGCAACGATGCTCCCCGTCGTAATACCAGGTCTCCGGGTCCCGCACGCTGTCCGCGGTCCGCCGCAGCGCCCGGCCCGCGGCCAGGACGCGGCCGGGCTCACTCACCCCCGCCACGACGATCCGCCCGTGCAGCGGGGCGCCGTCCTCGATCACCACCGAGAGCGACGCGGTGCGCGTCAGGTACCGTCCCTCGACGATGCGGGCGCAGGCACTCACAATCATCGGCGGCGAATCGACGCCGGCCTGGACCCTCATGCTGCGGGGTTCCGGCGCATAGCCCAGGAACAGGTGGATCAGGTCCACGATGCGGCGGGGCGCGAAGTTCCACTCCACCCGGTCTCCCGTGACCGCGTTGTAGACATCCGGCCAGAGGGCGTAGTTCTCCGCATTGTCGGGATCGAATCCCTGCTGATACAGCCCCGAGATCGTGATCCCCTGCGCCACCGTGGCCCACGGAAATGACCCATCGTGCTCGGCAAGCTGCAGAATCGCGTTCGCATAGCGCATGCCGTTCCACTGCACCGGACGCCCGAACCAGGTGCAGGTCCACCACGTGGACCCGAAGATCGGGATCGAGCCGTAACGCATCCACGGAAATCCGTCGACCCCCCACTGGTACACGAAGGGAAGACCGGCCCAGGCCCAGTAACGGGCCCGTTCCAGGTACTCCTCCCGACCCGTCGCCAGGTACCCCTCGATGTACGCCTCGCACCCGTCCGCCGCGGCCAGAATGTCCGGCGCATGCCCAATCACCTCCCAAACCTGCGCCGCCCGAGGCACCCGGAACTTCTCCATGTGCCCCAGCGCCCGGCACCCCGCCGCCAACAGCTTCTCCTCGCCCGTGAGACGGTACGCCCGCAACAGCGTCCAGGCATTGCGGGCCACCAGGCCACTGGCCTCGAAGCCGTCGTAGGCCAGCCCGGCATAGTCGCGCCCCTTGAAGGTGCCTCCCTGTTCCACCCGCGTCCGGTAACGCCAGCCCCCGTCCTCGTCCTGGCTCCGGAGCAGGCCGGCCACCTGGCTGTCCAGGTCGCACAGGCGCGGCAGGGGATCGCCGAAGCGGAATCCCATGTCCAGGGCCGCCGGCGTCGGACCGTTGTGCGCCTCGACAACCGTCGCGGCCTGCGCCTCGAGGGCCTGCCGCAGCGCGGCATCCCGCGTCAGCTTCACGGTGGTCACGATGTCATAGAGGAAATTGGGATAGGCCCCCTCGCGACGTTTGATGGGAGGACCGCCGTGGTGGATGCGCCATTCCTTCAGCTCCGGGTCCCAGAGGGTCTTCAGGTAACCTTGCATCGACCAATCCAGCTCCGCCAGCCACTGCTCCCGCGTCGGCTCCCGCCAAGTGCCCTCCCGGTTCGCGGCCAAGACCCAGTCCGGCAAACCACTCCCCCGAAACGCCGCCGTGACCGCTGCCTCCGACGCCTCCCCCGGACCCGACTGGGGCGGCGGCCGCGGCGGCGCTACACCGTAGATGTCAAACCAGGACCGCAGGGCCGCCAGGGCCGAATCCACCCCGCTCTCGACATAGAACGCAAAGGTCAGATCCAGAACCCGCGCGGCAACACCCGCGGCAGGCCAACCCGTTCCCGCGGCGGCCGTGTTCGCCTGGACGTAGGTCCCCACCGAAGGGACACTGAGCCCCATCACCGCACTCGAATGGCCGCTGAAACGGTCCGGCGCCGCAAATACCGGCGTCGGCCGGTCGCTGTCCGCCTCGCCCGGCGCCAGACCATCCCGGGGCGTGGCGTCGTTCCAGCGCGCCCGGGGATGCCAGAAGAGCCCCGCCACGAGATCGTCCTTGCGCACGCTCATCATCGGCACGGTCACCAGGTGCGGGTGCTGCCGCCAGCGCAGGCGATGAGGATGCGTGTGCGAGATGACGTTGCTGTTCGAGGAATCCTCGTCCTCCAGGATCCACTCCATCCCCGGCACCAGCGCTTCGCTCTTGCCCGCAAAGGCGTTCTCTCCCGCGCAGAACATCGGGCCGTCCAGAGCCAGCAGTTCCCCTTCCCCCGGAGCCGAGCCCACCAACCGGCAGGTGATCAGACGCGCGGCGCTCCCCTCGGCCCGCGATCCGGATGTGTACTCGACTGCCAGGCGCCCCGTGTATCCGGCCCGATCCAGCACCCCCGGCGACACCTCGAAGCGATACCCCGCCGCCTCCGCAGCCCCGATCGCCCGACCCTCGGACACCGCCTCGAAACGCTCCGCGTACAGGGGCACACCCTCCGCGGGCCCAGCACGCATCGTCAGACGCCCAAGGTTCGGAATCACCCCCACCGCACGGCCGCCCGGAGAGGTGCTCACCCAGCCGATC
>JAFGRS010000486.1 GCA_016935045.1 Lentisphaeria bacterium
GCCGGGCCTGAACTCCGGTCCGTCCGCCGATCCCGTCGAGCACCGCCTGCCGGCCCAAGGGCGGAGCCTGCCCGGCCATGCGCCCGAACGTCCGGGCCGGACGCTCCCGTAACGCACGATCTGCCCGGGACCCCCGCCTCGTGTCCCCAGCCGTCCATTCCCGATCCGAAAGGCGGTCGCAGACCCAACCGGCTCCCGGGCACGGCGGCTTCTTGAAACAGCCCTGCGGCCAGGGCAGCGCAGGTTGCTTTCCTGCCTGCGGCCAGGTATGCTTGCGTGGACGAGACAAGGATCCCGCAGTGCGGCATCGCGGAGGACGGACCATGGCCGAGCCGGCCCAGGCAAGTCTCCACTTCCTCGATTGGACCATGCTGGTGCTCTACCTGGTGGGCACGCTTGCCCTGGGGGTCCGCTTCTATCGCAGCCAGAAGACGACGAAGGACTTCTTCCTCGCGGGCCGTTCCATGTCCTGGCTGCCCGTCGGTCTGAGCGTGGTGGCGACCCTGTTCAGCGCCATCAGCTACATCGGCATTCCCGCGGCCAACCAGAAGTACGGCATCGTCTACATGATGGGGGCCGTGGCGGTGTTTCTGTGCATTCCGGTGGTCAGCCGGGTGTTCATGCCGTTCTATCACAGCATGCAGGTCTACAGTGCCTACGAGTACCTCGAGAAACGCTTCGACGTCCGCGTGCGGTGCCTTGCCAGCGGTCTGTTCATCCTCTGGCGCATCGTTTGGATGAGCACGGCGGTATACGCTCCCTCCCTGGCCCTCTGGGCCGCCACCGGGGGCCAGATTCCGCTGATCCCCACCATCATCCTCCTCGGCCTCTTGGCCACGGCCTACACCATGCTGGGCGGCATGAAGGCGGTGATCTGGACCGACGTGGTCCAGTTCTGCGTGCTGTTCGGCGGCATGGTCCTGGCCATCGGCTTCATCATTGCCCGGATCGACGGCGGCATTGCCGCCATCTGGCAGAACGCCGTACAGGAGGGCAAGACCAACCTGTTCCCGGGGGGCTTCGGCTTCTTCTATTCCAATGACCGCGTCACCCTGGTTGGGGTGATCGTCGCCAGCTTCGTCGGCCATGTCGGCTTCTACACCGTCGACCAGGTGACCGTGCAGCGCTACTTCACCGCCCGAAGCCTCCAGGATGCCCGACGCTCGTTCTGGCTCAACTCCTTCGCCAACGTCAGTCTGCACGTGGGCCTCGCCTTCCTCGGCCTGGCATTGCTGGCCTACTTCGCCACCCACAGCGCCCCCGAGAGCATCAACGGGACCCCGTTCAAGGACGACTGGCGCTACCCCTACTTTGCCGCCACCGCACTGCCCGCCGGCGTGGCCGGGATCATCCTGGCAGCCCTCTATGCCGCCACCATGTCCAGCGTCGACTCCGGCATCAACAGCTGCACCACCGCCTTCATGGTCGACTTCTGGCGGCGCCTGAAGTACGGGGACGTTTCCGTGAACGCCATCGCGGAGTCCGAGGAGCAGAGCCGCCGGGATCTCGTCACGGCCCGCATCCTCACCGTGGTCCTGGGTGCTCTTGTGACCGTTGTGGCCTGCTTCGTCGGCCAGCTCGGTTCCATCATTGTCATCGCCGGCAAACTGGTCAACGGCTTCTGCGGGCCCATGTTCGTGATCTTCCTGATGGGGATGTTCACGAGGCGCGCCACGCCCCTGGGCGTCTGCATCGGCGCCGTCCTGTCCATGCTCGTTATGTGGTACTACACCTTCTTTGCCCAGGTCACCGTCAACTTCCTCTGGACCAGTACCCTCGGCTTCGTCGTCGCCCTGCTGCTGTGCTACGGTTTCAGTCTTCTGACCGGGTTCCTCGAGCCCGCCACCGCCGAGCAACTCGACTGGACCTTCACAGCCCAGAGACGCAAGTGGCGGGTGGAAGGGGGCCTGGAGGCCGAGCGCAGGAAATCGTTTTGGCCAGGCATGGTCTGCCTCACTGCCGCGGGGATGGCGAAGGTGTTCGGGACGGTATTGGCGGAGGGATTCGCCCAATCGGCCCGCCGTTCCGGCTCCTTCCCGGGGGCGGGCCAGGGCCTCGACCAGGCGGCGGGCATCGCGGGCGCCGCGACGGTTGCGATGCTCGTCTTCGGGGTCATCGGGGTGCTGTTGCTCATCGATACCGCCGTGAGCCGGGCCAGAGGAAAGAGTCCGGACAACTGATGGCATTCCGGTCCCGACTCGCGCACGGCGCGGGCCTGCCGCCGCTTGGCGCCGCTGTCGGCGGGGAAAGACGCGGCGCAGTCCCTGAAAGAGGGTCTTCCCCGGCCGTAGCGGGTTCAGGAGGAAGCCGGCCGGTTCGTGGCCGTCGCCACCGGGGGGGAACGTAGCGCTACGCGCAACTGGGGACCATGGACCTTTGCAAGCAAAAGACGTCAGGAACTTACCCAGCGTGATGGCCGGGGTGGATGTGAGCAGGGCGATGAAAGCCGCCGGAATGCCCGACTACGGACTACGGCGTACGGACTACGGACTACGCTGGAGACCGCCGCCTCCAGGTGCCTCACAGGCACCGTCTCAACGAAGCGCGCCGGCGCAATGGAGATGCGCTCGACCTCGAGCGCGCGATTCCGCCCAGCGGGCACGCCCTGGGCGCTGGAGGGCGGTCCCGCCGGAGACCGTGAGCCTGTTGAACCGGTGTGACCGCCGCGGCGCCGACACCCGTTCGACAGGCTCAGGGTCTGCGACAGCGGCGCCCTCCAGACGGTTCGGCACGCC
>JAFGRS010000487.1 GCA_016935045.1 Lentisphaeria bacterium
CGGGGGATCGGCCGTCGGGGGCGCCGGCCGGTACCGCGGCAATCCCGGTAGGGGGCGCGGCCCTCCGCGCACCATCTTCCGGGGGATCGGCCGTCGGGGGCGCCGGCCGGTACCGCGGCAATCCCGGTAGGGGGCGCGGCCCTCCGCGCACCATCCCTCTCCACAGTACGGGCCTCGGCCCTTCTCCCCATCCCGTTGCGGAGTCCTTCGGGGAGTCTGGCGCATCGTCCCGGTCGGGCTACATTCTCCGCGACGGGTGCGCCCGCGGACCCGCTCGCGCCCCCGGGACACATCCCGGGAGCAGCACGGAACGGCAGAACCGAAGGAGGGCCGAAGCGATGGGGACACCCGCACACATGGCCGCCGCGGCCGGGGCCTGCCTCGCCGCCGGCATCGCGACTGCTTGGGGCGGCATCACCCTTGCCGAGGGAGGGCACTCCGACTACACCGTCGTCCTGCCGGCAGCGCCGACCCCGTCGCAGGAATACGCCGCGACGGAACTGCAGCACTTCGTGGCCGAGATGACCGGCGCCCGGGTGCCCCTGCGCAGCGACGCGGAACCCCTCCCCGCCAGGGCCATCCTGTTGGGTTGGACCCGGTACACGTCCGAGGTGTTGGGAGGCGAGGTGGACTGGGGTCGATTGGGAGAGGACGGGTTCCGGCTGCGGACGGCGGGCCCGCATCTGGTGATCGTGGGCAGCGGGGTCCGGGGGACGCTGTACGGGGTTTACGAGCTGCTCGAACGGTACGGGGGCTGCCGTTGGTACGCATCCTGGCACAGCGTGATCCCCCGCCTGGCCGTGTGGTCTCTCCCCGAGATCGATGACGAACAGGTCCCGGCATTCGTCATGCGGGAGCCGTTCTGGTTCGACATGTTTCGGGGGGATTTCGCGGCGCGTTGCCGGGCCAACGGGAACCGCATGGAACTGGAAGCCAGGCACGGCGGCAAGATCCGCTTCGGCGCCGGCCTGTTCGTGCATACCTTCAACCGCTTGATGCCCCCCGGCGAGTTCTTCGCCGAACACCCGGAGTACTACAGCGAAATCGACGGCGCGCGCAGGGCCGACCACTCCCAGCTCTGCCTGACGAACCCGGACGTGGTCCGGATCTGCACCGAAAGGCTCCTCGAGAAGATCCGCAGCGATCCCGGGGCGAAACTCTACAGCCTCAGTCAGAATGACTGGCGTGGCAACTGCACCTGCCCGAACTGCCGGGCCATCGACGAACGGGAAGGCAGCCCCGCCGGAAGCCTCATCGCCTTCGTCAACCAGGTCGCCGAACAGGTCGAGAAGGAATTCCCGGATGTCTGGATCGAGACCCTCGCCTACCAGTATACCCGTACGCCCCCCAGGACGGTGCGCCCACGCCACAACGTCGTGCCGCGCCTCTGTACCATCGAGTGCGATTTCTCCCTGCCCCTGGACGTGAGCCCCTACGAACAGAACCGCAAGTTCGTCGAGGATATACGGGGCTGGAGCGCCATCACCGACAAGCTCTACGTCTGGGACTACACCACCAACTTCGCCCATTACCTCGGGCCCCATCCCAACTTCGGCTGCCTGCAGGGCAACGTGCGCTTCTTCCACGACAACCACGTCGTGGGACTCTTCGAGCAGGGCGCCTACCAGGGCCGCCACGCGGAGTTCGCGGAACTGCGTGCCTGGGTGCTCGCGAAACTGCTGTGGAACCCGCAGGCGGATGTGGAGGCCCTCTACCGCGACTTCTTTCCGGGATACTACGGTGCGGCGGCCCCCCTGGTGCGGCAGTACTTCGACGAGCTGCAGGCCCTGGCAGCGCCGCCCGAGGTGATCGTGAACATCTGGAACCCGCCCACGGTGGCCCTCTACCCGGAGGGATTCTTCGAGCGCGCCGCCGCCCTGTGGGACGAAGCGGAGGCCCGGGTGCGGGACGAACCCGGGCTGCTCTACAACGTCCGCATGGGTGCCATCCCGGTGACCTACGCCCGGCTGCTGCGCCTGGCGCGGCCGACGGTGACCTACCGCCTCGAGGGCGAGCGCTTCGTTCCCGACACGGATGGCGGCGACTACGGCGCCCTGGCCAGAGATCTCCTGGCCCGGCTCGAGGAAGGCGGGAACATCCGCGTCGCGGAGAGCATGGAACGGCAGACGAGCTTCCTGAACGACGCCCGGGGCATCACCCAAGGCTTTGCCACGCTTCGCATTGCGGCGGAAGGGTATGGGGCCAATGTGTGCCCCGAGTTGGGGGGGCGCATCTGCCGTCTGCGGGCGGACAACGGCGCCGATCCCGTGGATCCCGCCTTTGGAATCGACTGCATCCACGCCCAGGGGGGCTACCTCGAACTCCCTCTTACCCCCTACTCGGGCAAGGCCGAGGACGCCGCCACCGTCACCCTGCACCATGCCTGGCGCCATGCCTATTCCCTCAGCCGGCGGATCTCGCTGGCCCGGGACGGCCTGCGCCTGGAAACCAGCTTCCGCAACGACCGCAGCGACGAGCAGGCCTTCCGGCCCGTCCTGCGGGCGGGACTCACCCTCGGCGGCGGCGCGGCTCTCTGCTACCGCATCGCCGAGGGCCCCTGGCAGACACTGGCCGTGGCGGCCGACCAGACCATGGCCTTCGCGGGAATCCCCGGCGAAGGGCTCCCGGGCCGGACGGTCACCCTGGCGGCGCCGGATACCGGGGAGGCCCTCGCCTTTGACCTTCCCGACGAGACCGTCGAACGGATGCTGCTGGCCTGCGACGTCCGCAACCGCCGCTGCCTGGCGCTGGTCCTGCTGCCCTCCCGCATGGTGGCCGGGGGCCAGACCCTGACCGTTGCCTGCGCCCTGCGCCCCGTCAGGATCGCGGGGGTCCCCGCCGTGGAGGTCGCCGCGGGCCACAGCCCCGTGAGGCTGACCGTCGAGGACTTCATGGTGGGCATCGGCCACTACGGGACGTGGGGTGTTCATGCGCCGGATCCCGAGGCGGAGGATGGCAGTGCCGCCAAGCTGTTCGGCAGCCATTACGAGTGGTGCGTGCAATGGCGCGTCGACCCCGCCCTGTTCGAGCCGGGTGCCTCCTACACGGTGCGCATGCGCGTGAAGGTGGAGAAAAGCGGCGTGCCGGGGAAGGCCTTCTGGGCCGGCGTCTACGATACGGTGCGCAGGAAGGGTTTCGGCCAGATCGACCCGGATGTGGCGGACGTCGAGGAGGGATACCGCTGGTACGACGTGGCGACGTGGACCCCGGAGGCCGGACAGTACATCTGGATCGGTCCGGGGATGTTCAAGGCCGGGGACGGGGCGGCCTCGGCGGTCAAGGCGGTGTATCTGGACCGCATGGAACTGATTCGGCAGCAGCCCTGACGCGGGCGGTCCAGGATGCGGTGCCCGGGAGGACGCGGGGCGGTCCGGCCCGGGATCGGGCGATGCGTGCAGATCGTCACACAATCGTCTGGAGCGCCCGCGTCTGCCTGTGCGGACACGCAGACAGGTCCCTGCGGGCACACATTCGCGAGTACAGGTCATTCTGAAACGATCGGTAACGCCGCCGATTGCCCCGGCGCGGATGGGAGCATGGCATGAGCGATCCCTTCCACTGTCTTCCGTGGCAGGTGGACTGGTTCGTCCCGGAACTGGAACACCGCAAGTACGAGAAGGCGTTCCGCGAGGACGCGGACTATTCGGAACGGGTGCGCCTGTACTTCGGGGACATGCACAAGCACACGAACCTGAGCCCCTGCGCCCGGGTGCATCCCTACAACCAGAGCCCCGCCGAGAGCTACGCCCATGCCCGGGACGTCGCCAAAACCGACTTCCTGGCCCTCTGCGACCATGCCGAACGCCTCACCGACACCCAGTGGCGGGAATGCATGACCCTGGCCCGGGAAACCACCCGCCCCGGGCAATTCGTCGCCTGGCCGGCCGTGGAATGGGCCACGGGACTCTACGGACACCGCAACCTCTATTACCGAGACTGCGGCGCGCCCCTGCTGTCGGGCAGGACCCTCCCCAGCCCCGCGCGTCTCTGGCGCCACCTCCGGGCCGAGAACATCCCGGGACTCACCATCCCTCACCACGCGGCCCGGGAACTGCCCGCGGACCTCACCCGTACGGATGAGGACCTCGAACCTGCCTACGAGATCTTCTCGGGCTGGGGCAACGAAGAGTACCACGGTGCACCCATGCAGGACACCGACCGGAGCTTCACCCGCAATTTCGCGGTGGACACGCTGCTGCGGGGTTTCCACCTGGGGTTTGTCGCCGGGGGAGATGGTCATCCGGCGCCGCCCGCGGACAGCGGCATTACGGGCATCTACGCCTCGGAGCTGACCCTGCCGGCGCTGTGGGAGGCCCTGCGCCAGCGGCGGACCATCGCCACGACGGGCGCCCGGATCCGGCTGGATTTCCACGTCAATGGCTTCCCCATCGGCTCGATCCTCCGCTTCAACCAGCACCAGGTGGGGCAGTTGTTCCCGCTGCGCATCGGTGTGGCGGTGCAGGGGACGTCGCCCATCGAACGCTGCGAGATCGTCGAGAACGGGGTCACCATCCACACCAAGACCAAACCGCGTGCGCGCCTGGACCAGATGGCCTACCAGTGGTTTCGCCACTCGGGTCCCACGGATGGCGTGCGGCGCATCGGCTCCGCGGGCAACGTATCCCGGTTCCTGTACGTGCGGGTGACGCAACGGGACGGACATATGGCCTGGACGAGCCCCATCTGGCTCGATTACCAGGTCGAAGAAGAGGGGGAACAGCAGCCGTGAATGTCCTCTGGATCTGCACCGATCAGCAACGCTTCGACACCCTGGGATGCTACGGCAATCCCCGGGTGCACACCCCCAACCTCGACCGCCTCGCCGCGGGCGGCGTGCGCTTCGAACAGGCCTACTGCCAGAACCCCGTGTGCACTCCGAGCCGGGCCAGCTTCCTCACCGGACGCTACCCCCGCACCACCCGCTGCCGACAGAACGGACAGGCCATACCCGCCGACGAACGCATCCTGCCGCGCATCCTGCGGGACCAGGGCTACACCTGCGGTCTCTCGGGCAAACTCCACCTGAGCCCCTGCAACACCCGGGCCTGCAAGGGGACGGAACGTCGCATCGACGACGGCTACGACATCTTCCACTGGTCCCACCATCCCGGCAAGGACTGGCCCACGAACGAGTACATGCTCTGGCTCGACGAACGGGGCGTCCCGCTGCGCCACGAACCCAGCGGGGTCAGCCGGTACGTCCAACGGGGCATGCCCGAAGAACACCACCAGACCACATGGTGCATTGAGAAGGCCATCCACTTCATCCGCGCCTGCGCCGGACGGGACCGCCCCTGGCTCTTCTCCGTCAACCCCTTCGATCCCCATCATCCCTTCAATCCCCCTCCGGAGTACCTCGACCGCTACAGCCGGGACCTCGACCGGGTGCCGCTTCCCAACTACGTGGAGGGCGAACTCGAAACGAAACCCGTCTGGCAGCAGATCGATCACCGCAAGGCGTACGGCGGCGTCGGCGGCTTCCCCTTCGACGAAATGACCGAAACCGACCATCGCGCCGTGCGGGCCGCCTACTGGGCCATGGTCGACCTCATCGACCACCAGGTGGGACGGCTGCTCGCGGTCCTCGAGGAGACGGGTCAGGCCAGGGATACCCTGGTGATCTTCGCCTCGGACCACGGCGAAATGCTGGGCGACCACGGCATCTACCTGAAAGGGCCCTACTTCTACGAACCCGCTGTGCACGTGCCCCTGATCATGGCCTGTCCGCGGCTGACGGGCGGCGGGTTCTCGCGTTCGGAACTCGTCGAACTGACGGACGTTGCGCCCACCATCCTGGAAGCCTGCGGACTGCCGCCGGAGCCGGGCATGCAGGGCCGCAGTTTCCTCCCTCTCCTGCGGAACGCGGCGCCCGCGGAGTCCTTCCGGGAGGATGTTCTCTGCGAGTTCTACGGCGCAAACTTCCACTACACGCCCACCGCCCACACCACCATGCTCCGCAGCCGCCGGCACAAGATCACGGTGGCCCACGGCCTGGGGACCGGCGAACTCTACGACCTCGAAGAAGACCCGGCCGAAACCCGGAACCTGTGGGATTCCCCCGCCCACGCAGCCCTCAAGACGCAGCTCCTGGTCCGCCTCTGCGACCGCATGGCGTGGACCGCCGATCCGCTGCCCCGGCGGCAGGCGCCGTGGTGACGTCAGGCGCAGACGGTGCCCTCGCGAGCCAGCCCCCGGGACAGCGCCCGGACCGCAGGAGACAAGAAAGGGAAAAAGGAGGCCGGCCCAGGCGGCTTGTACTCCCTGTCTCCAGGCAAGTACAGCCGGGGCCGGCCCTTCGCGACGCTTCGTTCCGGAGTCCGGATCGAGGCGGTCAGAACACGTTCTCGAGCTTCTCCGCGGAGATGCCCAGTTCGAGGCCAAGCTTGCGGAACTGCTCTTCCTTGTCCTTCCGCTGCTCGGCCGCCAGACTCTCTTCGGCGCGCTGAATGGCGGCGCGGGCCTTCTCGACCAGGTTGCCGCGCCGGAGCCATGCCTTCCAGAAGTTGGCGTTGGCAACCAGACTGTCGATATCGCCAGCTTTCGGACCGCGCGTGCCCTTGCCGGCCTGGGCGGACGCAGCAGGGGCAAGCCCCCTGGCGTTCAAAGCCTGAAGAAGCTTGGTACAGCGTCCCCAAAGCAGACCGTCTTCCTTGATGACTACCTTGTAGACGGTGGGTTCTTCCTGGCTGTCGTCCTGGAAGCGGAAGGTGTAGCGCCCTTCGCCCAGGGA
>JAFGRS010000058.1 GCA_016935045.1 Lentisphaeria bacterium
CTCATCGTAGCAGACGCCCCGGAAGTAGGGTGAGGACTGACATCGGGACAACCACTCGGCCGTCGGCTGGAAGAAATGGCCGGGACGCTGCAGCTCGGGGTGGTCTCCGCGTGGGCGCACCGTATTCTCCAGGTTGACGATGTAGTCGTGCCCCGTGCGCGCCGCCCAGCGGTTGATCCCGTCCAGCACGTCCAGGCCGCTCGGGGTCAGGGCCCCCCGGTAGATGTGCACCATCAGGAAATCGAAGCCCATCTCCTCGAAGGCCTCGGCCAGCACCGGGTCCCGGAAAATGGCCCGGGGGTTGCCCGCGTCATCGGCGCCCAGGGGCATGTCACAGGCAGGGGACGGCAGGGCGACGGGCGAAGGCTCGGCCTCCCCTGCTCGCGCCGTCCAGGCCGAGACGATCGCCGCTGCCATGGCTGCCACGATGGATCGTGCCATCGGCTGCCTCCGTGTCCGGTTGTGATCCTGCGTGCGGGGGGACCGAACCGCCCCCAGCTCTACGGTACCCCGCACGGCACCCCGCGAGGAAATGCGGAAGCGGGTTCGGCGCCCCCGCTCCACGGGACCCCGCGCGGTCCCCGGGCGGGATCCCCCGTCGCCGTTCGCGCGCGCTTACTCATCGTCTCGAAATGGTCTGCAGCGCCCGCGTCCCTGCGGGCAGGGATACCGCGAGATGTGTAGCATTCCCGAGACGTGTCAGGGTGGACGAGGGCCGGCAGCCGGGCGTTCAGGGAGGAGGAGATAGGCCTTGCGCGCCTGACTCCTGGCCACCACGTCGAAATGTCCCGACTGGCCGGCGGCATGGAACAGCCCGGCCGCCTCGGTTTCGTCCCGGGCTACGGCCACGAGGGTCGCGCCGGGCATGCGGCGCACCTGTTGCCAGAGCGCCGCCGGCTGGCGGTTGTCGGCCGTGACGGCTTCGGCGGGCCGGTCCTGCTGCGCCCAGTAGAATCGGAAGGTGGGGAAATCATAGGCATTGGTGATGACGACGGGGCGTCCGAGGCCTGCCTCGGCGGCGATGGCCGCGGCCAGGACGCGCAGGTCGTCGCTGCCGCGGTAGTACTGCTGCAGCAGGTTCTGCGGGTGGCGGCCCCGCCGCATGGCGGCTTCCGCCAGAGTTGCACCGGCCCGTTCGATCAGGAACCCGGCCGCCAGGACCAGTCCGCCCAGGACAAGCAGCGGCTGGGCCTGCAGACGAGGACTGTGCCGCAGGGCGCGGAACGCCGCCAGGGAGAAGGGGAAGAGGTACACCAGGAAGACCCTCGGAAAGGGCGCCGTACCGGAACTCGCCAGCACCGTGGCCAGGACCGGCACGGCAAGACAGACCGCATAGAGCAGCGCCCAGGAGCCGCGGTCCGCCGTCTCGCCCCGGCGGACAGCGCCCGAACAGACGCGGGAGACCCCCGCGGCCACGAGGACAACGGCAAACACCCCCAGGTGCGCCGCAATCCCGAGCGCCACGTTCCCAAGAACCAACACCTCGGACGGCCAGCCCGACGTCTGCCGTATCACCGCGACAAACTGAGGCCAGAGAGTCAAGTAGTACGACGCCCCCAGCAGCGCCGGCGCCACACTCGCCGCCGCCAGCGTCAGCCGCCTGCGCCGCGGCAGACCGGCGCCCGGCCACAGAACGAGGAAGAGCCCGTGGGCAAAGGCCAGGGTGACGTTCGAGGGAATCACCAGGGGCAGCAGCAGGAAGGCGGGCCCCTGCAGCCAGAGACCGCGCCGTACCCGGCCCTCGGCGATCTCCGCGGCCCCGGCCGCCACCAGCACCGACAGCAACATCGTCAGCGAGTAGCCGCGGAACTGGTAGGCGAAAGCCGTACACACCGGACTGATCGCCGCCGCCAGGGCCGCCAACCGCGCCAGACGAGAACCGAGACTCCCCGCCCACAGCCGCGCAATCAGCACTACCGACAGAGCCCCGAACAGGATGCTGGGCAGACGCAGAAGGTACTCCTGCGACGAAAAACCCGTAACACGCACCCACCACCAGGCGACCGCCGAGAAAAGCATATGATTGTTGGCAACGGGATAGAAGCGAAAAACGTGCGCGAGGCCGCTGCTCCGGGGGCCCACCGCGAAATCCGTCAGGGTGATGACCTCGTCGTGCCAGAGTTCGGCCGTGGCCCAGGGCAGAATGCGGACGAGGTACACCGCCATGCAGATGACCAGCCATTGCCAGCCCCGGATGGCCTTGTCGGCCGCCGCTGCGGGAGTGGCCATGGCCGTGTCGGCCGCCGCTGCGGGATCGGGCTCAGGCATCCTCCTGCGGCGGAACATGGAGGATCCCAACGCCGACGTAGGCCGATGGCGCCGGCGGTCTCCGCCGCACTCCGTGCGCTTCTGGACCGGCCGGGAACGGCCGACTCGACCGACCCATCCGGTATCCTCCCATGTTCCGCCAGGCAGGACGCAGGGGAAGGAAATCCGGGGCCGGGTCTGGTCCTGGGCTGGCGCCATGGGCGGGGCTTCTCCCGAGGGTTGTGGCGTGGGGTTCAGGGAAGCTCCTGCCGGACCAGGGCCAGGAACTCGTTGCGCGTGGCCGCGGAATGGTGGAAGCTGCCCAGAACCGCCGATGTCACCATGCGGGAGTTCTGCTTCTGCACGCCCCGCATCATCATGCACAGGTGGCGGGCTTCGATGATCACACCCACCCCCTCCGCATCGATGCTGTCCTTGACCGTACGCGCAATCTGCTGGGTGAGGCGTTCCTGCAGCTGCAGGCGCCGGGCAAAGCAGTCCACCAGCCGGGCCAGCTTGCTCACCCCGAATACCCTGCCCTTCGGGATGTAGCCGATGTGGCAGCGGCCGAAAAACGGGAGCATGTGGTGCTCGCAGAGGCTGAACACCTCGATGTCCCGCACGATGATCATGTGGTTGCACTCCTCGCTGAACACCGCGTCGCCGACGATGGCGGCGGGGTCCTGCGCGTACCCCGAGGTCAGGAAGCGGTAGGATTCGGCGACCCGGGCAGGGGTCTTGGCCAGGCCTTCCCGGTCGGGGTCTTCGCCGATCTCGACCAGGAGCCGGCGGATGACGTCTTCCATCATCGCATCACCTCTTCTCTGTTCCCGGCGGACATGCGGGGCCGCCCTCAGCGCCCCAGCATCCGATCCAGTTCGCGCAACCGCGCCGGCGCCAGGCACTCCACTTCGAGCCGGCCCAGGGCCATGTACGTCTGCCGCGCCGCCACTTCGAGGACCTCGAGACGATCGAAGGCCTGCAGCAGCGTCGAACCCACCGTCAGCACACCGTGATTCCGCATCAGCACGCAGACCCCTCCCGCCACCGCCGCCGCAACCGTGTCCGCCAACGCCGCGCTGCCCATGCACGCGTACGGGGCGACCACCGGATCCCCCAGGACCGCATAGGCTTCGGCCGTCAGATGCGTGTCGATGAGGGTGTCCGAGGCGCAGAACAGGCCGGCAACGGTCGGGTGCGCGTGGACGATGGCACCGACACCGGCATGTCGGCGGTAGATGGCCAGGTGCATGGCCGCCTCGATGCTCGGCCGCAACGCGGGCGTCACGTTGTCGCCGGCGAGAGCCAGCACCCCGACGTCCGCGGCCTGGAGTTCGCCCTTGTCGCTGGCGGAGGCGGTCAGGACGATGTGATCGCCCCCCGCACGGCGCGAAACATTGCCTCCGGACGTCGTGGTCAGGCCCTGACGGTACAGGCGCCGCATGAAGTAGGCGACTTCCTGGCGTTCCTTGTCGAAGAGCACCTGCAACACTCCCTGGGGCTCCTGCCATGGCTCGACCGTCCGGCAACGCAACCGCCCGGACAGACGCCGGCGCGCCCGTTGGCGGCCCTCCGGTACGGCGCTATTGTACCCGTGCACCGAGAGGCCCGCAACCTGGCGCCCCATACGGATCGTCTCCCATTCGGTCTGGAGCGCCCGCGTCTGCCTGTGCGCACAGGCAGAGAGGGCCTCGCGGGCACAGGTTCGCCAGTACAGACAATTCCGAGACGATGAGCAATCATGTCCGAGAAGCTGCCCCTTTACATCTTCGACCTCGATGGGACCCTCGTCGACACCCGGGCCGACCTGACGACCGCGGTGAACCTGA
Organism: Lentisphaeria bacterium; assembly: GCA_016935045.1. Lineage (GTDB taxonomy): Bacteria > Verrucomicrobiota > Lentisphaeria > Oligosphaerales > JAFGRS01 > JAFGRS01. The sequence goes on from JAFGRS010000058.1 coordinate 4,077, forward strand.
CCCGGGCCGACTATGGCCTCCCCCCCCTCCCCCTGCCCACGGTCGTGGGGTTCGTCGGCAACGGCATGCATCGCCTGGTCCAGGCCGCCCTGGCGGACGCCACGGCGCCATGGGACATCGAGGACGCCGTGGCCGCCATGCGCCGACACTACGGGCAACACCTGCTGGACGAGACCCGCGCCTATCCGGGGGTGCCGGAGGCGATGGCCGAACTGGCCGGGACCCCCTGCCATCGGGCCGTGGTAACGAACAAACCCGAAGCCCCCGCCCGACGCATCCTCGACGGCCTCGGCCTGGCCTCCTTCTTCGCATACGTGATCGGGGGAGACTCCCTGCCCGCCCTCAAGCCCGACCCCCTGCCACTCCTGCACCTGTTGGCCGAGACCGACGCGGCCCTCGAACGCTCCTGGATCGTCGGCGATAACCGCACCGACCTCGAAGCCGGGCGCCGGGCCGGCATGCGCCGCTGCTACTGCCGCTACGGCTTCGGCCGCAAAGGGGACGAGGAAGCGGAGATGGAAGTCGACGATCTGCGCGCGTTCGTTGCCGGCCAGGTCGGCCGCGCGCAACGCGGCGTCGCACCGGTTGTGCCGCCGCGCCGGCCAAACCCCGTCGCCGAGCCGCGCGCCGGCGAATAAGACTGAGGAACGAAAAACCCATGCAGCCGCGAATCTCCATCCGTGACGAGACCGATGCTGACGTGGATGCGATCGCCGAGGTGACCGCCGCCGCGTTCCGGACGCTGGCAGTCAGCAATCACACGGAGCAGTTCGTCATCGCCGCACTGCGGGCCGCCGGGGCCCTCAGCGTGTCCCTCGTCGCGGAGCTGGATGGCCGCGTAGTCGGGCATATCGCGTTCTCTCCCGTGACCATCTCGGACGGCACCCGGAACTGGTACGGCCTTGGCCCCGTCTCGGTGCTGCCGGAGTACCAGCGCCAAGGCATTGGCAAGGCACTCATCCAGGAAGGACTGTCCCGGCTCAGAGATCTGGCTGCCCAGGGATGCTGCCTGGTAGGACATCCCGAGTACTACCGGCAATTCGGCTTCCGGAACGTGCCGGACCTTGTGCTTGTGGGAGTGCCGCCGGAGGTCTTCTTCGCCCTTTCCTTCAGCGGGCAGACGCCGCGGGGCAGCGTCGCCTTCCACGAGGGATTCCGAGCGGAAGGGGAACCCGGGAACAGGGGCGACGCCGGACAGCGGCCCTGACCCTCCCCGTTCGAGACGAAGGGGGGGCCCGGCGTTGCGGTCCGTTCGAGAGATCGGGACCCCGGACCCGGGTCCCCCAGCGGTGGAGGTCGGCCGGCGATGTCGTTCCCCTTCGGCGATGCACGGGACTGGTTCGGCAGGGCGCGGTTCGGGATGTTCGTCCATTGGGGGCTCTATGCCCTCGACGGCTGGCACGAGCAGCAGCACTACCGTCAGCGCCTGTCGCGGGGCGAGTACCGGGCCCTCGCGGCGCGCTTCGACCCGCGGGGGTTCTCGCCGCAGGCCTGGCTGGACCTGGCCCAGGCCTGCGGCATGCGCTACCTGGTGGTGACCGCCAAGCACATCGACGGCTTCTGCCTCTTCCACAGCCGCGTTTCAGACTTCACCGTCGAGCACACACCCCATGGCCGGGACCTGATCGCGCAGATCGCCGAGGCCTGCCACCGGCGCGCCTTCCCCTTCGGCGTCTACTTCTCCGCCCTGGACAACCTGCACCCCTGCTACCCCCGCGCCGGCAGAGCGCATGAGTCGGAACCCGAGCCGGGAGACACGCCCGACCTCGAGCGGTACATGGACTTCGTCCGCGCCCAGGTGCGGGAACTGTGCACAAACTACGGTGCGTTGCGGGTCTTCTGGTGGGATGCCAACCGCACCGGCTTCGAAGACCGCGCGATCAACGACACCATCCGCCGGCTGCAGCCTGCCTGCGTGATCAACGACAGGGGCTGGGACGAGGGCGACTTCGGGACCCCGGAACGGGATTACCAGGCCGCCGCGGACGCGGTGACGCCGTTCCCGCGCCGAACCGAGGCGTGCGACTCCGTGGGCTCCCAGAGCTGGGGGTACCGCAGCGACGAGGACTACTTCACGCCCCGCTACCTGATGGGACGAATCGACCTGATGATGGCCAAGGGAGCCAACTACCTCCTCAACGTCGGCCCCGACCCCCTCGGCCGCATCCCCGCCGAACAGGAACGCATCCTGCGCACGGTCGGGAGATGGCACAGGCGCGTGGCCGAAGCCTTCCACGATACCGGCCTCGCCCCGGAACTCTCGAGCAATCGGGACGTCCTCCTGACACGGCGCGCCAATACCGTCTATGTCCACCTCAACCCGACGCCCCGCAGCACGGCCGTGGTGCTGCGTCCCCTCAACGCCCTGCCCGCCGCGGCGGTCCTGCTCAACACCGGCGAAACCGTCGCCTGCGACCTGAACCGGCTGCCGGCGCTGCACCGGGAACCGGTCCCCACCTGCCTGCGCCTGCACAGCCTGCCCGTAGAACGCCTGGCGGGGGAAGTGCCCGTGATCCGGCTCGAATTCGGCGCCGGGTTGCCCGCCGGGGGACCGTCCGGCACGGAGGCAGGCGCGGACCTGGCCAACCGCTGATCGCCGGAAGGCGCAGCCGAACCCGGGCGAAACGCCCGAGCAAGCTCCCGCAGCCGGTCATTCCGAGGCGTAGTTGTCGAAGTACCCCTGAATCAGGACGATCGGCGTTCCCTTGTCGCCGCTGCCGCTGGTCAGGTCGCAGAGGCTGCCGAGCAGGTCCGCGAAGCGCCGCGGGGTCGTGCCCTGGGTCTCCATGCGACCGAGAAGGTCAGCGCCCTTGGCCTGGATTTCCTGCTTCATGGCGTCCGTGAGAGCGCTCCCGGACAGAGCCGACAGCTTGTTGTCGGCGAAATACTTGATCTTGATCTCGTTGGGCGTTCCCGCCAGCCCCGCGGTGTAGGCCGGCGCGACAACGGGGTCGGCCAGTTCCCAGATCTCGGCAACGGGGTCCTTGAAGGCGCCGTCCCCGTAGATCATCACTTCGATGGTCTTCCCCGTACGCTGTTTCACTTCCGCCTGGATCCGGTCGACCAGGGCCTGCCCATCCCTCGGGAAAAGCTTGATCCTCTCTTCCGTGGCCTTGTTGGAGCCCAGGAGCCCATACTGCGGATTGAAGCCACTGCCATTCCGGGAGACGGTGCAGAGATCGTCCAGGCCGTACACGGCAGCGGCGCCCGCCTTGCGGAGGACGCGCTTGGTGCGCCGGCGGCTGTGGATGTCCGCGGCCAGGACATGACTGCAATAGGGCAGAATGGCCCTGGGATCATTGGCCAGGTAGACCGAAATGCGGCCGTTTTCCGCCACTTCCCGGTACATGCGGACATAGTCGATTCCGGTGAAGGGGTGCGGCACGTCCTCCCCGAAGAGCCTGCGATAGTCCGCTTCGGTGAGCACGTCCCGATAGGGATCGACGCCGGCGTCATCGATCCGCTCCCTGTCCATCAGGGGATTGCCCACCTCGTCGGCGGGATAGCTGAGCAGCACATGGACCTTCCGGGCGCCTCGGGCGATGGCCTTCAGGATCATCGCGAAGCGGTTCCGGCTCAGGATCGGGAAGACAACGCCGATCTCGCCGTCGGGGAACTTCTCCCGTACTTCCGCGGCGATCTGGTCCAGGGTCACGTAGTTGCCCTGGGCCCTCGCCACCAACGACTCCGTGATGCCCACCACATCACGCTCCCGCAGGGCAAGATGTTCCTGCTCGCAGGCGTTCTCGAGCGCCTGCAGAACGACCGCGGCCAGATCGTCCCCTTCTCGAACGATCGGCGCCCGGATGCCAAAGACCCTGGTGCCCGTTGCCCTTGCCATGCAGCGTCTCTCCTGATTGTCCCCCGCGGAAAACACCCCGGATGCTCGCACCGTACGGCGGCTGTCCGCCGGAACTCGCCCGGCCGGGGTCCAGGCCGGCGCCGCGAACCGAGTGCCACCAGCTCCCGCCCGGTTCGCGGGACGTGTTGCGCATCGCCCTGTGGTTCGCCCTCGAGCGGCCGCGGCCTCGCGGCCACTTCCCGGCCGTTGACGCGCCGCCGCGTCTTCAGGGTTCCTGGAGGCCGTAGGTATGGAGTTTGCGGTGCAGGGTACGGCGGCTGATTCCCAGGATCCGGGCTGCCGCCGTGCGGTTGCCGCCGGCCTGACGCAGCGCCTGGATGATCAGGGCCCTCTCGTTCGAGTCGAGATTGAGGGACGGGGCGGACTCCCGGGGTGCGGCGTCGGACTCGAGGTCCCGGGCGAGGGCATTGCGCAGGTCGCTGGGAACATCCTTCAGGGTGAGGGCCGTACCCCGAACCATGACGACCATGCGCTCGACGCAGTTGCGCAGTTCGCGCACGTTGCCGGGCCATTGGTAGGCACAGAGCACCTTCAATGCTTCCGGCGTGAAACCGTCCAGCTTCTTGCCGTTCTCCGCGGCTGCCTGGTCCAGAAAGTGCTTGAGCAGCAACGGCACGTCGTCCCCACGCTCCCGCAGCGGGGGCAGATGGATGTTGACCACATTGAGGCGGTAGTACAGGTCTTCGCGGAAGTGTCCCTCCTCGACGCGCTGCTTCAGGTCCCGGTTGGTGGCCGCCAGCAGGCGCACGTCCACCTCGATGGGGGTCGATCCCCCGACCCGCTCGACGATCCGGGCTTCGAGCACCCGCAGAAGCTTGATCTGGGTCGAAGGCGTGATCTCACCGATTTCGTCCAGAAACAGCGTGCCGCCATCCGC
>JAFGRS010000488.1 GCA_016935045.1 Lentisphaeria bacterium
CCGAGTTCCAGCTCGACGGGGTCGGTACGCCCTGCCGGCACGGTCACCTCGACGTCGACCGCGGTCCACCCGCTCCGCTCCGCGATGCCGAAGTTATTGACGCTCATCACCTTCTTGTTCGCGGTGTCGATGATCTTCAGTTTGGGCGAGGCATACACCAGGTCCTGCCCCTTCTGCAGTCCCTGGGTCGTCACCTCGGCCGAAAAACGCACGGATTTCCCTGCCAGGGCTGCGCCCGGCAGGGCCAGTGCTACGCGCGGGTAGCCTTTCCCGTCCCCTTCGAGGGTCGCCACGCCATCGGCCAGGGAGGTCCCCTCGCTGCAGACCCATTGCCCGTTGGTCAGGGCCACATCGGGCAGTTCGCCGGCCCGGACCCAGCACCCCAGACACAGACACGCCGCCAAAAGCCGCTTCATCGCCGCCCTCCATGTTGCTGCACGGGAACCGACTCCGCCGGAATGGCCCGGTGGGCCCGGTGCCGTACGCGGCACCTGGCAGGAAAACAGCGGGGCGCCACACAGCCGTTCCGGTGCCGGCACTGTAGTATAGCCTTTCTCCGCGGTTTTCCCTCCGTCAGGCGGTCCCGCTCTCCCCGCGGGGCATTCCGGCTGAAGCCGCTACGACAAGCCTGTCTCCCCATGGCTGCGTCCCAGGTTCGTAGTGCCGCCTTCAGGCAGTCCCACTCAGGGCTGTTTGAAGATCCCAACGCCGCCGGCGGGCTTGTCCCGGTAGAGCGCCGATAGGAGGGCGGGGAGGGGGCGCGGCCGCGCTCCCTAACCCCGAATCGGCGCTCCACTGCCGCAAGGGCAGTGGCGGCGGGGACCGATTCGCCGCGGAGTGCTATGGTATCGGGAACAGCAGGAGATTGCTCCATGGTCAGCATCTGCAGCCTGCGCCACACGTCGCCCGCGGTCGGGGCATCCCTGCGCAACGGGATGCTCGCCGCCCTGGCGGTATCCCTCGTGTGGTGCACCACCGTACCGGTTGTCCCGGGAGGAGAGACCCCCATGCCTGCCGCCGATTTCTTCGTCTCGCCCGTGGGGAACGACGCCTGGTCCGGCCGCCTGGCAGCCACGAACGCCACGGGTACGGACGGTCCCTTCGCCAGCCTGGCCCGGGCACGGGATGCGGTGCGGCGGGAAGGCGGCCGGGACGTCACCGTCCTGCTCCGGGGCGGGACCTACCGTGTCACCGAGACCGTCGTCTTCGATCTCCGGGACAGCGCCGGGACGGATCGCAGCATCACCTACGCAGCCTATCCGGGAGAGACGCCCGTGCTCACCGCGGCCGTGCCGGTGACCGGCTGGCGACCCGCGCCCGAGGCTGGATTCGGGGCCGCGCGGGGAAAACTGTGGGTCGCGGACGTGTCGGGACACCCCGCCATGCGGCCGCCGGGCGATGGGCGGTCTCCCCGCTTCTTGACGCTGTACCGAGGTCCCCGCCGCCTGGCGCGGGCACGGGGAACGGGGTTCTCGCCCGTGAACCGGGTGGAGCGTGGTCAGCCCGATGATGGCAGCACGCTGCGCTATCCCCCCGGCGCCCTGCCCGCGTACCGGGACCTGGACGGGGCCGAGTTGCGGATCATTCCCTCGTTCTTCTGGATCATGAATCTCCTCCCCGTCCTCGCGATCGACCCCGCGACACAGACCCTGCGCACTTCGCAGCCGGGCACGTACCCCCTCGGCGCCAACGGCATGACCGACCGACCGACGGCCTGGGTCGAAAATGCCCTGGAAGACCTCCACACGCCCGGCGAATGGGTGCTCGACACCCGGAACGCCAGGCTCTTCCACTGGCCGGAAGAGGGAACCCCCGGCGAGGACATCGCCGCCCCGGTGCTGACGGAAATGGTCCGCGTCGAGGGGCGCGTGGACTACGACGGTCCCGAAGACACGCCCGTGCGCGGCCTTTCCTTCCGGGGCCTGACCTTCACCCAGGGCGACCGCTACCCCTGGCACGGGCGCTCGGGCTGGGGACTCCAGCATGACTGGGAGTGCTTCGACCGGCCCACCGCCCTGCTCCGCCTGCGCGGCGCCGAGAACTGCCGCATCGAGGACTGCACCTTCGAGCATTCCGGCCACACGGCCCTGCGTCTCGATCTGCACTGCCGGGACAACACCCTCGTCGGCAACCACATCCGGCACCTCGGCGGGGTCGGGGTGCTGCTCGCGGGATATGGCCCCGGCAGCAAGGATGTCAACCGGCGCAACACCCTTGCCAACAACTACATCCATCACACCGGGGAGGAACTGTGGGGCGCGCCGGCGGTCTTCCTCTGGCAAAGCGGCGAGAACCGCCTCGCCCACAACCACATCCACCACACTCCCTACACGGCCATCTGCGTCACGGGACGCATCTCCTGGCACCCCCGCGGCGAAGGGGAATGCGCCCGCACGGTGCGCTGGGCCGAACTCGGGATCGACCCCGCCCAGGGCGTGCCTCGGTGGACGTGGCACGAGCGCGAAAAATTCCTGCATGGACGCGGCAATACCGTCGAGTACAACGACATTCACCACGCGATGGAGGTGACCGGGGACGGCAATGCCATCTACATCTCCGGCACGGGCGGCGGCAACGTGGTCCAGCGCAACTACTGCCACGACTGCTTCGGCAGGTACATGAACGCCGTCATCCGCTGCGATGACGACCAGCACGAGACCCTCATGCAATACAACGTCTGCTGCCGTACCCATGGCTACGGCGAAGGGTTCATCAGCAAGGGGCGCAACGACATCGTCAACAATGTCGTGGCCGATCTGCGTCCGACCAACCGTCACCGGGGCCATATCGTGTTCCCCTACGGCTCGGTGAAGGGGTCCCGCATCGAGCGCAACATTCTCTACTCCCGGATCAGGGGACAGAAGCTCTATGGCCAGGGCATGGGCGGACGGGGCGGTCCGCCTCCCCTGCTGCGGGACGCCCTGGCCGACCACAATCTCTACGCCTGCACGGCCGACCCGGAATGGGGGGCGTCGCATCTGCCTGCGGAGAGGGCCTTCGGCATCGAGTTGCACAGCGCCGTCGGCGACCCGGGGTTTGCCGACCTGGACGCGGGGGACGTCACCTTCCCGCCCGATTCCCCGGCGGCCGGACTCGGGATCGAGCCCATCGACACGGCCCCCATGGGCCTTGAACCCGCCTACCGGGCGCGCCTGATCGGGCCCCGCATGACCACCCGGATCCGGCCATCGGGATGCCTTCTGCGCGAGCCTACGCCCGTGACCATCAGCGCCAGTGAGCCGCAGGCGCAGATCCACTACACCCTCGATGGGGCGGAACCCACAACCGACTCGCCCGTGTATCGGGGGCCGCTCAACGTCACCGGTCCCGTCATGGTCCGGGCCAGGGCCTTCGCGACCTCGGCGGTGGACCTGGCCGGCGCTTCGGAACTCTATACCGCCCCGCCCCCACCCCTGCGCGAGGACTTCGAGACCTGCCGGCCCGGCGCCAAAACCCCCGGCGCGGAGACCCAGGAAGACACCCAGCGCCCGGAATTCATGGCACGGGTGAGCGCCGAACAGGCCGCCACGGGACGTCACAGCCTCAAGTTCGTCGACGGCCCCGGACAGCAGCACCCATTCAACCCGCACGTATTCTACCGCAGCACCCGGGACGATGGCCGCATACGGGGCGGATTCGACGTGCGGATCGATGCCGCCACCTCCATGCTCTACCAATGGCGCCAGTACGACCGCGGTTTCGTGCGTGGCCCCAGTGTGCAGATCCTGCCCGGCGGCAGAGTGATGCATGGGGAGAAGGAACTGGCAGCCATCCCGGTCGACACCTGGGTTCACATCGAGGTCGCGTGCACCCTGGGCGAGGATGGCCCTCGCAGTTTCGTGCTGACCCTGCGCATCCCCGGGCAGCCCGACCGTCAAGTCGAGTCCCTCCCCTGCGACCCCGAATTCCGCCGCCTGGACTGGGTCGGGTTCGTGGCCAACGGCGAGGACAAAACCGTCTTCTACGTGGACAACATCACCCTGGACTGACGGATGGCGCCTCCGGCGCGGAACGGCTGGGAATCCGGCCGAGGCGCGCCATGTTGCTGCATGGTCCGTCCGCGGCTGCCGTGGCCGCGCTGGACGGGAGAGCGCGGTTTGCCCGACCGGAGAGTGAGGAGAGACGGATGGCTCACCCCTTCGCGATGCATGTGCCGTTGGCGTGTTCGGTTCTTGCCGC
>JAFGRS010000489.1 GCA_016935045.1 Lentisphaeria bacterium
CGCGGAGCCGCATCCCCATCCCCTGGAGGGCGACGCTCCGCGGAGCCGCATCCCCATCCCCTGGAGGGCGACGCTCCGCGGAGCCGAGAGTGCCCGCGAGGCCGCGGGCGCTCCATCCCCCTGGAGGGCGACGCTCCGCGGAGCCGCATCCCGAGTTCTTTCTGCTTTCACGGGGCCATTCCACATCGCCATCCTTGCGCAACGGCGGCCGGTGTGTTCCAGTACATGCATTCGCTGGGGCAGGCTGCAACGGGCAAGGAGTCTGGCATGAAACGACGTGTCCGCATCGGTCTGATCGGAACGGGCGGCATTGGCAAGGTCAATGCGCGGGTGTTGGACGCGGACCCGCGGGGAGAAATCGTTGCCCTGTGCGACATCCTCCCCGAGCGCATGGATGAGTTCGAACGGGAACTCGGCCGCCCCATGCGCAAATACGAGGATTTCCACGACCTGGTCAAGGACCGTCGCGTCGACGCCGTGTTCGTGGGAACGCCCAATCAGGTCCATGTCCCCGCGTCCCTGGCGGCCGTGCGCGCCGGCCGGCACGTGATGTGCACCAAGCCGCTTTCGGATTCCCTGGCGCCCGCCATCGAGCTGGTGCGGGAGGCGGAGGCCGCCGGCACGGTGAACATGATGTCCCTCAGCACCCGCTTTTCGCCCGAATGCCTCTACCTGAAGCGCCAGGTCAACGAGGGGTTCTTCGGGGAGTTCTACTACGCCCGGGCCCGCAGCGTGCGGCGTGCGGGGATCCCCGACTGGAACCCGGGGTTCATCGAGGCGGGGGGCGGGGCCTTCCGGGACATGGGGGTGCACGTTCTCGATGCGGCGTGGTGGCTGATGGGGATGCCCCGTCCCGTCCGTGCCGCCGGGGTGGCCGGCGCCAGGTTCGGCCCCCACGGCGAGGGGTACACGGACTTCCGCAGGCCGCCGGAGAGCTACTGGCGACGCTACGGCTCCGACGACTACGCCGGCGGTTTCATCCGTTTCGAGAACGGCATCGGGTTGCAGGTGGAGAGCTTCTGGGCCAGCCACATGCCCGGAGACCTGCAGGTCGAGCTGTTCGGCAGCGAAGGGGGAGCCACGCTCCATCCGGTGCGCCTGTACACCACCGACCACGGCCTGCCCCGGGACGTCACCGTACCCATTCCCAGGAGCGTGCCCAACGGCTGGACCAATATCGCCAGCCATTACCTCGACTGCATCGTCGACAAAACCCCCTGCATGGCCCCCCTGCGCCACGGGCTCATGGTCCAGGCCATGCTCGAAGCCGTTCTCGAAAGCGGCCGCACGGGACAGGAAGTCCTCCTCGATGACTTCCTCCCGCCCGGGATGTAACGGCCACCGGCCGGATCAGGGGAGAGAGCGGCTCCGCGGAGCGTCGCCCTCCAGTACCCCGGAAGGTCCCCGGGCGGGATGCCCGCGATGCGGCTCCGCGGAGCGTCGCCCTCCCGTACCCTGGAAGGTCCCCGGGCGGGATGCCCTCGATGCGGCTCCGCGGAGCGTCGCCCTCCCGTACCCCGGAAGGTGCCCTGGCCGGGTTGCGCCGGATCGGTGCCGGAGGATCGTGCTGCGAGCTTCGGAAGCGGAACTGGAGGTGGATCATGAAGGCGGACGAAGACGCGGTGGCCAAGGCCATCGGTGACCTCATGCGCAGGGCGTTCCGGGCCCGGGCCAGCGACATCCACATCGAACCCGTCGGCGGAGGCCTGCGGACGCGGTTCCGGGTCGACGGTGTCATGCAGGACTCCGAGGAACTGCCTGCCGAGGTTGCAGGGGAGTGCATCGCCCGAGCAAAGGCCATGGCAGGGCTGAATACCGATGTGCGGGACTTGCCCCAGGATGGCCGGGTCCTGCTCGATGTCGACGGCAAGACCCTCGACCTGCGCGTTGCCTGCGTGCCGACTGTACACGGCGAACGCATCACCATGCGCATCCTGGACGCATCGGACGTGCGCTACACCCTGGACGACTTCGGTCTCAACCCGGGCAATGTCGCGGTGGTCCGAGACCTGCTGAAACGACCTAACGGCATCCTCCTGTCGACCGGTCCCACGGGGTCCGGCAAGACGACCATGATGTATGCCATGCTGCTGGAGATCGACCGACGGCGCAGCACCGTCTTCTCCATCGAGGACCCTGTCGAGTACATCCTGCCGGACGTTTCGCAGATCGCCGTGCGCCCAGCCCGCGGCCTCACCTTCGCGGCTGCAGCAAGGGCAGTCATGCGGCAGGATCCCGACTACCTCATGATCGGGGAGATCCGCGATGCGGAGACCGCACAGGTGGCGGTGCAGGCTGCCCTCACCGGCCATCTCGTTCTGACCCAACTGCACGCGGCCACTGCCCCCGGGGCGCTCAAGCGGCTCCTGGACATCGGCCTGGAACCCTTCCTGGTCAACCAGTCCGTGATCGGGGTCGTGTCCCAGCGGCTGGTGCGGGAGCTGTGCGTGCAGTGTCGGCGCGAGGCGGCGCCGAACCCCGATCTGCTGCCGGCAGCTTCGGCGGAAGCCCTCAAGAAGCTGGACGGGACGTTTTTCGAGCCGGTCGGTTGCGACGCCTGCAAGGGCACGGGGTTCCGCGGCCGCACGGCCATCCAGGAGATCCTGGTAACCGATGCCCGTGTTCATGCGGCCGTGACGGCCAGAGACCTGGCGGCCATCCGGGCCGCGGCCCGGGAAGGGGGCATGCACAGCCTCATGGAGGATGGGCTGCTGATGGCCGCGCGCGGGGTCACCTCCGTGGGCGAGGTCCTTCGGGTGGCCGTCACGGGGCCGCACGAATGAGGCAGCGCCAGTGGCGGCGGGAACACGACCCGTCCGGTCCCGGGACAGTCCCGGGGTCCGTTCCCGCAGTCCTTGATTTGCGCCCGGGCGGGGGCACACTACGGAGTGTTGGCGTCCCGTCTGTCCCGACCCCGTTCCACGGCTGCACGGGTGGCTGCGCAGCCCGGCACAGGGCGAGGATGGTTCTTCGTTCGCGGGGCCGCGGAGTGTCGATGGGTGCGCTTCCGCGCAGGAAGGCAGGACCACATGACCCCTCGAGGACGTTTCCTGCATGCCGTCAGCGGCCGTCCCGTGGACCGGGTGCCGTTGGAGCTGCCCGGCTTCCAGTTCGCTACGCGCGAGCAGGTCGCGAAGATCGGCAACCCCCGGCGGCGGGAGCTGGCCGAACGGGTCTTCGACCAGGTGCATGTGCCGGTCATGGTGCCCAGCCACACGAACCGCATGCTGATGACGCCGTCGCACCGCGTCCACAGCGTGCGTGAGCCCCTTCCGGACTGCCGGGTGCGCACGCGGGGCAGCATTGACACACCGAAGGGGCCCCTGACCTTCGAGACTATGTACGACCCGGCCGCCGCAACCGGCTGGCAGGTGAAGTATCCCGTCGAGAGCCTGGCCGACATCGAGGCCATCCGTTCCGTGCCCTGGGAACGTCCCCCCGGCCTGCGGCCCCCCGAGGCGCCGGCCATGCACGCGGACCTGCAGGGACGTGGGGTGGTCGAGACGCGGATCTCCTCGCCCTTTGTGTGCGTGGCCGGGATGATGAGTTACGAGTGGTTCCTCGAACTGACAGCCACGGAGCCGGACCTTATCCACGACCTCACCGACATCTGCCGGGTGCGGACCCTGGACTGCCTGGATGTCCTCCTCTCCAATCCGGTCATCGAGTATGTCTGGATTGGGGGCAGTGAGTGGGTGACCCCGCCCATGGCGTCGCCTGCCGTGTACGACGCCCTCGTCCAGGAGCAGGAGCGCTCCCTCATTCAGGCGATCCGGGAACGCAGTGCGGCCCGGGTCCACGTGCACTGCCACGGCCATGTCCGGCACGCCCTGCTACGGACCATCGAGAGGGGAGGGGACTACACCGAACCGGTGGAGCCGCCTCCGGACGGCGACATCGCCCTGGCCGAGGCGAAACGCATCGCGGCCGGGAGAATCACCCTCGGCGGCAATATCGAGTGCCGCATTCTCTGCAACGAGGGTGAGGAGGCCGTCGAACGGGCGGTCGGGGCAGCCTTCGAGGGCGGCAGGGAACGCTTCGTCCTGCGGCCCACCGAAGGCCCCACCCCGGCGTTCCCCGAGCAGGAGTACCGCAACTACCGCCGCCTGATCGAGGTGTGGGAAGAGATGTCCCCCCTGTGACGCCTCGGGGTAGGGCCTCCGTCACCGGGGGTACGGTCGAGGACGACCGGCTCCAGCGCCGCGGCGCCCGTCAGGGGCGGGGCATGGCCCAGGTGACCGCGTTCGCCAGGATGCGGCGCACATTCGTGTCGTAGAACACGGGATCGGTCTCGTGCCCGGCCTGGAAGTAGAACATGCGCCCCCGGCCGATGGTCCAGCAGAACCCCACCGCGCTGGTGTCCACGCTGCCGTCCTTGAGTCGGGCATCGCCGGTGAAGACGACGCTTTCCGGAGGCGGTACGGCATAGGGGTCGCTGTAGCGCTCGTGGTGGGGGATGGTGAAACACGGCGGCACCCCCGCCGCGATGGGGTGCGAGGCATCGGCCACGCGGACGGTCAAGTCGAGGCTGTCCCCGACATAGGCGCCCCAGGCAGCCACCCGACCCCCGGGCCGGACCTTGGCGAGAAGCTCGGGAGACGTCGGGTTCACGCTCATGAGGGCAATGTTGGGCTTGGCGAAGTGGGCGGAATGGAGCGACACAAACCCCATCCCTTCGTCCCGGACCCGCCGCAGGATTCCCGCGACCAGGGCATCCTGAACCTGCCCGTGCCGTTGATGCCCCCACCACACCAGGACACGGCAGCGCTCGAGCAGAGCGAGGGGGAGCCCCTGGTCCGCATCCTCGAGGCTCCCGACGACGATCTCCCCCGAGGGGAACGCCTCGCGCAGGCCTTCCGCCAGCGCATGGTTGATGTCCGCCGGGTAGACGTTCTTCGGGGCGGTGTTCTCCGACCAGCACACGACACAGGGACGGGCTTCGGGGACGGGCGATGGACGGGCACTCATGGGGACTTCCTCTTCATGCTTCGGGCCCTCAGTGGTCCAGGTCCCGGACCCGCAGCCGATCCGGAATCCCTTTGGCTGGCAGGCACCGGCAGCGGGGAACCGCACGCTCTGGCGTATCAGCCTCCCAGGGTGACGCGGATGAACTCCTGGACCGCGGCCCGGGAGGCCGGCAGCACGTTGCAGCGGGTTGGGAGATCCATCAGGCTGTCGATGGTCGGATGGTGGGCCACGTCCTCGCCCACCGCCTCGCGGATGGCTTCGGGGAACTTGGCGGGATGGGCCGTGGCGAGGCAGACGGTCGGCTCCCCGTCGTCCAGGAAGCGCTCCGCGACGGCGGCGCCGACCGCGGTATGGGGGTCGAGCAGGTAGCCGTGTTCCCGGTAGTAGCGTCGGATGACGGCCGCGGTCTCGGGCACCGTGGCTCGGCCGGCCAGGAAACTCGCGTCCGTACCGGGGATTTCCAGGCGACCGCTGCGGGCGAAGGCCTCCATGTGTTTCCGCACCCGGGTTGGCTGTTCGTCGAGGCGGTAGTACAGGTAGCGCTCGAAGTTGCTGGCGATCTGGATGTCCATGGACGGGCTGGTGGTCGCCACCACCGGTCCCCGGCTGTAGACGCCTGTCGCGAAGAAGCGGGCCAGGATATCGTTTTCGTTGGCGGCGAGGATCAGGTGTCCAATGGGGGCGCCCATGCGCAGTGCCATGTAGCCGGCGAAGATGTCCCCGAAGTTCCCCGTGGGGACGCAGACCCGGACCCTTTCACACCCCGTGCTTTCGCGGACGCGGAAGGCGGCGTGGAAGTAGTAGACGATCTGCGCCAGGACCCGGGCCCAGTTCACCGAGTTGACCGCGCCGAGGCGGAAGCGGTTCTTGAAGGGGAGGTCGTTGAAGATCTCCTTCAACACTCTCTGTCCGTCGTCGAAGGTCCCCTCGATGGCGATGTTGTGGACGTTGGCGTCCAGGACCGTGGTCATCTGGCGTTCCTGGATGGGGCTGACCCGGCCGTGCGGATGCATGATGAAGATGTGCATGCCCGACCGCCCGCGCACACCCGCGATGGCGGCGCTGCCGGTGTCGCCGCTGGTGGCCCCGACGATATTCAGGCACTCACCCGTGGCGGACAGGATGTATTCGAACAGGTTGCCGAGGAACTGGAGGGCCACATCCTTGAAGGCCAGGGTCGGCCCATGGAACAGCTCGAGGACATGCACGGGCCCCACCGCCGTCAACGGGCAGATGCGGGGGTCGGCGAAGACCCGATAGCTGCGCTCCACCAGGTCCCCCAGCACCCCTGGCTCCAGGTCCGTGCCGATGAACGGCGCCATGACCGCCTTGGCGAGGCCCGGATAGGAGAGGGACGACCAGGCACGCAGTTCGCCATGCACATCCGGAATGGACGCGGGCAGCAACAGCCCGCCATCCGTTGCCAGACCCATGAGGACGGCGTCACGGAAGCCCATCGGGGGCGTCCCGCCCCGGGTGCTGACATAGGTGGAGTCCCTGCTCATCGACGTTCCCGCCCGGGAGCATGCCGCAGCGCCGGTCGGCCCTCTGCTGCCGTGGCCTCGGCTGCCGGCATGCCGTTGCCGCCGCGCGCCTTGCCTTCGGGGCCGACCCGAGGCCGGTCTGGGGTGTCGGCTCAGACCTGCATCAACTCGGCGTCCTTGGCCTCCATGATCGTGCCGATCTGCTCGATGGAGCTGTCGGTCAGTTCCTGGATGTCCTTGTTCATGGCCACCAGGTCGTCCTCGGTGATCTCGGCAGCTTTCTGGGCCTTGCGGCAGAGTTCGAGGGATTCGCGGCGGAGGTTGCGGACTTCGACCCGGGCTTCCTCGGCGCGGCGATGCACCAGGCGGCTGAGGTCCTTGCGGCGTTCCTCGCTGAGTTCGGGTACCGGCAGGCGGATGACCCGGCCGTCGCTGACGGGACTGATGCCGATGTCCGAGGCCAGAATCGCCTTCTCGATGCTCTTGACGGCATTCTGGTCCCAGGGCTGGATGACCAGGAGACGCGGCTCCGGGGTGGTGATGCTGGCGATGTCCCGCAGCCGTGTCTGGGTGCCGTAGTACTCGACCATGAGGCCTTCCACTAGGGCGGGGGATGCCTTGCCGGTCCGGATGCCGGCGAAGTCCCGCTTCATGGCGTTGATGGCCGTCTCCATGCGTTCGCCCGTCTCATCGAACAAGGTGTCAACGTTTGCCATGGGGTGTTTCCCTTCCTGACGTCTCTGGCTTGAAAAGGTCCATGGTCCATGGTCCATGGTCCCCACTTGCGCGTAGCGCTACGTTCTGTCGCGGTCACCCGCGTGAACCAGGGTTGCCGTCCGCAGGTCGCCGCGGACGATCCGTTTGAGGTCCCCCGGCGTACCGAACCGGAACACGACGATGGGGAGCCGGTTCTCCCGGCAAAGGGAGAATGCGGTGGTATCCATCACCTCCAGTTTCTGGGCCAGAGCCTGGTCGAAGGTGAGTTCGCTGTAGCGCTTGGCGGAGGGATCGCGCAGGGGGTCGGCGGTGTAGACGCCGTCCACCTTGGTTCCCTTGAGTACCACATCCGCCTGCACCTGGCAGGCACGCAGTGCTGCCGTCGTGTCCGTGGTGAAGAAGGGGTGTCCGGTCCCGGCCGCGAAGAGCACGATCGTACCGGCATCGAGGGATTCCCGGGCCCGCCGGTGGTCGAAGGGCGCGGCAATGCCCGTCATGGGCACGGCGCTCTGCACCTCGGCCGGGGACCCGCCGGCCTCGAGGGCCTCGCGCAGGGCAAGGGCATTCATGACCGTCGCCAGCATGCCAATGGCGTCGGCGTTGCACCGGTCCATGCCCCCGCGGCTGGCGCCGAGGCCGCGGAACAGGTTGCCTGCCCCGACCACGATGCCGGCTTGGACGCCGCAGCCGCGGATCTCGCCCACACGCTCGGCAACGCGAAAGACGGCCTCCGGGTCAATCCCCTGTCCGCTCGGCCCAGCCAGCAACTCGCCGCTGAGCTTGAGCAGGACGCGTCTGAAGGGTCGTGGCTCCATCGTGCGGCTCCCCCAAGCCCCGGTCGGACGTTTCCGTCACAGCTCTTCGCCCACCTGCCAGCGGACAAAACGGCGCACGCGCACCGCCGGCACGAGCTTGGCCAGGCAGGTCTTGTCGTCCCGGACCCAGGGCTGATGGCTGAGACACGTCTCGGTATACCACTTGTTGATCTTGCCCTCGACGATCTTGTCCACGATGTTGGCCGGCTTTCCCGCCACCTGGGCCGCGGCGATCTCCCGCTCCTTGGCGATGACCCCGGCGGGCACCTGGTCCGGGCAGGTAAACTGGGGACTGAAGGCGGCGATGTGCATGCAGATGTCGTTGAGAAGCGACGCCTCGGGCTCGCCGACGACATCGGCCATCACCGCGATCCGCCCGCCCATGTGCCGGTAGATCCCCAGCCGGCCTTCCCCGACCCAGCGCAGCACACGTCGGACCTGCATGTTCTCCCCGATCCTGCCGATGACTTCCGTCATGCGCTCCGCCACCGACGCGGCGACGGAGGCGCTGATGTCGCCGTCCTCGGCGAACTCATCGAGGGCCTTCTTGGCGATGGACGCCGCCAGGGCCTGGAACTCGTCTGTCTTGGCGACGAAATCGGTCTCGCAGAGGAGTTCCGCCAGGACACCCGTATCACCCGCGACGGCACTGAGGATGCGCCCCTCCCTGGCGGTTTTCCCGGCACGTTTCTCGGCCTTGGCGATGCCCGCCTTGCGGAGGTGTTCGATGGCGGCCTCCATGTCACCGCCGGCGGCCTCGAGGGCACGTTTGCAGTCCATCATGCCTACGCCGGTCTTCTCCCGCAGGTCCTTCACCATGCTTGCGCTGATATTTGCCATCTCTGCATTCCTTCGTCTGAGTGATTTACCACAAAGCACACAGAATGCTCGAACATCCTCGTTCCGAACATGTTCCGGTCCCAATCCTCTGAGTGCACTCGGGGTTCGGGAGCTGCAGGGGTCCGGCACGATTGCCAACGGCGCCCCACTGGCCTGCAAACGGTTGCTTCGGTGTGCTTGCGCTTCTTTCGCGGTTCACGAACTGGCCGGGTTGGCAGTGCCGCATCCGCCCGGATCGGGACGTGCCGCCCCGTGGCCTGCCAGTCATCACGGTCGGCAACGTAGGGCCTTCCCAGCCATGGGCAGCCCGTGACAGGGCCCGGCGGCCTCAACCCTCGGCTTCGCGGTCCTTGTCCGGGTCATCTTCCTCGTCCCCGGCGTCCGGGGCGTTGTCGGCGGCGTCGGTTTCGGTCGTTCCCGGGGTCTCATCGGTGGCGGTTTCCGCGTCCGCCGCGGCAGCGGTTTCGGTTGCGGCCGTTGCTGCCGTCGTGGTCTCGGGTTCTGCCGCCGTCACGTCTTCGGGGGCTTCGGGTTCTGCCGCCGTCACGTCTTCGGGGGCTTCGGGTTCTGCCGCCGTC
>JAFGRS010000490.1 GCA_016935045.1 Lentisphaeria bacterium
CCGAGCCCTGCGTTTCGTGCCAGACATCGGCTTTCCACTCGGCCAACGCTTCCAGCACGGTCAGGGCGGCCGCGGGAATGTGCCGGTGCCCGGCCGGCGGACGACGCGGCAGCGACGGTACGTGTTGCCGCCCTCGGCGAAGCCAGTCTCGGCAATCGCGAACCGGCCGGCCGCGTAGGGGGTTCATTTCCGCACCACGTAGGGTTTATCATGGGGCTTCGATCTGCAATACGATCTTGCCGCGGGTATGGCCTCTTTGGATCAACTCGTGGGCCTGCCGGGCTTCCCGCAGGGGCAGGATGGTGCCCACAGTGGGCTTGAGCGTTCCGTCATCAACCAGCCCCGCGATCCGATTCAGGAGATCTCTACCGGGTTTGGCACCCGCGTAAGCGCCGCGCAGGCCTCGCGCGGCCGCGTCCGGACCGGGCGGCGGGTTGGCGCAGATCGAGACCTGAATACCACCGTGCTTGAGAACCGCCCAGGACCGGGCCATCGTCTCCCGGGCGAGCGCATCGGTGGCAGCGTCGGCCTCACGGGGGATCAGATCGAGAACCATGTCCACATCCCGCACGACGGAGTCGAACGCGGTGGTCCGGTAGTCGATGAACACATCGACGCCGAGTTGCCGGAGAAACGCTTCGTTGCCTGCTGACGCCGTGCCGATCACCTGCGCCCCCCGCCACTTCGCCAACTGAACGGCAAGGTGCCCGACCCCGCCGGCCGCCGCGTGGATGAGCACCTTCTGCCCGGCGGCCAGGCCCCCGACCTCGAACAGGGCATCCCAGGCGGTCAGGGCGGCTACCGGCAGGGCGGCCGCATGCACGTGGTCCAGAGACGCGGGCTTGCGCCCAAGCTTGCCCGCGGCGACAGCGACATACTCCGCATATCCGCCCCCAAAGCCGGTCATGCCATAGACCTCGTCATCGACCGCAAACTCCGTTACCTCGGAACCAGTCCTCTCCACAACGCCTGACACCTCGCAGCCGGGGATGAACGCGAAGGGCTTCTCCCGCCGGAACCGGAGGCCCGCGCGGATCTGCCGGTCGGCGGGATTCACCCCCGCCGCGTGGACGCGGACCAGGATCTCGCCCTGCCCCGGCTCCGGAATCGGGGCATCCTCGTAACCGAGCACCTCGGGCCCGCCGTAGTCGTGATATCGAACCGCTTTCATCACTCATCGCTCCCTACGAGAATCAACCGCGATCCGGAGGTGACGCATGGACCAACCCAGTTCGGCCGGTGCGGCCTGGAAGTGGGTTTCGGCATTCAGGTGGAAGGACGCGAGTTGGTAGTCGCCGGGGTCGACCGAGAACTCCAACTGGGGTTCCTGCTCTCGCATGCTCTCCAGCGCCGCCGTAGCGTGAGCACGGGTTACCGACCAGCAGAAATGCCGCCAACCGCGCCAGGGCGCGGTCTGGTAGGACGCGGAAGCCGGCGCCAGTTCGAGCCACGAGGCCCCGGGCACCAGACGGTCTCTGATCATCCAACTGTGTGAGGGAGCATCGTAGGCGATATGCTGCAAGGGCCGGGTCGCGTCTCCTCGAGTCCGCTTGGAGAACAGCATCGGCCCCCAGGAGATCTTCACTTTGGTCTTGGGGTCGACGAGCGTAAGGAGCGGATTGGCGGAGGCCAGGCTTCCTTTCTTCTCCGCGCACACGGCGGTGGGGATCTGCAGGTCGAGAGATACCTGGAGGCGACTGTCAGGGGCGCGCCAGGGATGGATGGTCTCCTCCGGGCCAAAGGAGTACTGCGGCGTCACCATCTGTTTGTAGCCATTGGACCCCGGCAGGGGATTGCCCTCCGCATCGCCCCCTTGCCCGGACAGATCGGCCGAGTTGAGATAGGCGCCGACCGTGTCGCCGTGCATTTGGCACACGGTACTGCCCGCCACGTTTCGCATGCCGCGTTGCGCCATCCCGCGCGTGCGCTCGTCAGGGATGGAGAGTCCCGTCTTCTCGCCGGGGTCCCAGTCGACCGGGACGAACGTGCCATCGGCCGTGAAGGGGCTCTTCTGCCAACTGGTCATGGCCCATTGGCCCAACGCTCGCCGCTCGATCACATAGACCCGCCCGTCGATGGTCAAGACGTCCGGTTGCGAGAAGACCACGTGCCACTCGGCGCCAAATGCGGCCCTGCCCAACAACGCGAAGAGCAGGGCAACCGTGACGGTTGCATAGTCTCTCGTAGACAAGCCGGACCCCCAGATCTCCATCATGACCCTTTCCGTTTCACCGTGCAAAACTGGGCATTGAATTGGTACGGGCCGTTGGGGATGCAGGAGTAGACGAGGCAAAAGACCGCTCCGTCGTCGCTGATCCACTTGGACGGAATGTTGGGCGCGAATCGGTTCTCGGGTGCGCCCCAGTCCAGAATGTAATCCACTACTGACCAAGGTCCCCACGGAGCGGGCGCGTCGAAGATCCCCAAGTGTGCTCGGCGGCTCGGATTGTCCGTGGCCCACCACTTCCACTGCCCGTAGGGGCTGCTCATGGCCAGGAGATATCGCTTCAGCCCGGGACTATAGACGAGGTTCGGCCGGAAACACCCGCTGGCATCAGTGAACACCGGTTTCCGTGACGCGAAGCTGTGCCAAAGCGGCACGCCCGGACTCGCCAGTCCGGAAAAGAACTCGTGTGCCGCCTGGTTGCAGATCGAACCGACCGGCACCCGTCCCAACACCAGGTGTGGATAGTCCGCGTAGGCACTGGGCCCGTCCGGGGAAAGGTAATACGCGTACCCGTCGCGCGCGGCTTGGTAGTTCCTGCCCGCGTTCATCCAGACCGGATATCCGAGTTCGGGCCAATTCCAGTCCACCCAGTTCCAGGTGAGGCCACGATCCGTGGAGACCATCATTCCTGCGCCCGTTCCCTTGGGCGCGCCAGGCAAGTTCAGGTTCCTGACCCAGGCATGGAGCACGCCGCCCACCATCAGCAACCCGCACACCTTGCGCGACTTCCTCCCCGAAGGATCGGGCGTTCTGGCCAGTGCCTCTGGCCCCTTATGCAGCTATCCTGCTGTTGCTGAATGGGTTCTGTCCGAAGGCCCGTTCTCCCCCCTGCGAAGGGGGCAGGAAGGGAGTCTGACAGTGGGGTGAGAAGGGCAGATTCTGCGGTGTCCGGGAAGACGAAAGCAACTTCGGTGCTATGGGTGAACAGGGCCAAGCGAGAGCTTCCTTTCGCTTTGCCCGACAACGGTCGCCCACGCTGCGGAGGCCCGGGAAGATCAGATGGAACCCGGAATAGACAGCGAGTCCCCGAGCGGCTCCATGCCGGAAGTCCACTGGAACGACCGGGCCGAGGCAGCATCCCAGTCCTCGCCATGGCGTCAGGATCAGGGCACCTGCTGGAGGGGGCGGTCTCCGCCGGTTCTTCACACCCCTTCCCCCGGTGGCGGAGGGGTTGCCGCGTCGGGCAATGCCGCGGTGGAGTTGCCGCCAACGACACCATGGTCCTCGCGCCGCAATGAGATGTGAAGCATCTGGGGGACGATAGAGGAAATGCCAGTGGGAACAATAGGGAAAAAAGCGGTGCTCGCTCGCTCGGATGGCTTGACGGGAGGGCATCTTGGCGTTTTAGTGTTGGCACGGAACGGGGGTGTTCCGGTTGCGGGTAGTGGAAGAGAGCCGGTCGCGGGTGCGGCTGGCGTGAGGTTTCACGGGTTCGGGTGACGCAAAGGGAATGGTGATGAACAGCAACGTGAAGGTGATCGTCCTGATCGTCGTGATAGCGCTGTGTTTGGGGTTTGTCGTCATGCGGTTGGTTGGCGGCAAGGGTGGCGGCGGCGGCGGCGCCGTCTCAGCCGATACCGAGCTGCAGATGATCTGCCTCGAGTGCAAGCAGCCCTATACGGCCAAGGTCAGCCAGGACATGGCCATGCCGCTGCAGATGGCGGGCACGA
The DNA here is from genome assembly GCA_016935045.1 of Lentisphaeria bacterium. Classification (GTDB taxonomy): domain Bacteria; phylum Verrucomicrobiota; class Lentisphaeria; order Oligosphaerales; family JAFGRS01; genus JAFGRS01. The sequence goes on from JAFGRS010000490.1 coordinate 3,898, forward strand.
AGGCGGAACCCAAGCACCAGTGTCCGAACTGCGGCAAGTCGGCCGGCGTGGCCGCGGTGAAGTGCGCGGCCTGCGGCGCGCTCGTGCCGAGTCCCGGGATGCAGGCGATGAACATGATGGGGCCTGGCATGAAGCCTCCCCTGTGCCCGGCCTGCAAGAAGCCCCTGAAGCCCGCACCGACGGCGGAAAGCGGCATGCCTGCTCCCTGACGCCCGCCGATCGCCTTCGAGTCTCGACACGCCCGGCCGTTCGCGCGGCCGGGCATTTCGTTTTTTCCCGGGCTTAGTGCTCGCGAACGGAAATACGGCGACGTTGGTGGGAGCGCCGGCGGAGGCAGCGTGCACCCGGGCCGGCGGTGCCCATACCCGCGGCGGTCTTGGCCCGCGCCGGCGTCGGTCGTCCCCCGCCGTACGTACGTTGGTTCGGCATACCGCCGAGGACGGCGGGCTCCAGCGGATCTCCTCCGGGTGCGCCGCGGGCGCGCGCCCGGCGGTCCACACTGGTGATGCCTGATACCCGGCGGCAGGCAAGGGCCCCGCGGGGCAGTGGTCCACGCAAGCCGCGTCTTGCCGGGGTCAGGCACGCCAGGGGCGCCGGCGTTCGCGCACCGATGTGCGGGCCAGGACCTTGGCCGCGATCGCCGCGTCCTCGTCGACCTGGAAATCGAACATGCCGACCACGGCGAAGTCCGCCCCGTTCTCGAAGGCGTAGAGGAAGCCGTGTTTCGGGTGGATGGCCCCGGCGCCGAGGATCTTGAAGGCCAGCCAGGGCTTTTCTACGCCTGCCATGAAGTCCCGTGTCCGGTCCGCATCCGTGCACCAGACATTGTCGTGATATCCTTCCTGGAACCACTCCTTGCGGTCCTCGGGCCGGCTGGCTGTCCAGTAGGCGGCAGGGTGAAAGGTCTTCATGTAGTAGTCCACCGGCAGGCGTTGCTGCTCGCAGGCCACGGTGACCTCAAGAGTATGGCTGCCGACGCCGGCGGGGACCCCCGCAGCCCGGATGGCCTCCAGCGCCGTGCCGATCAGGTCCACGCGGCCCTCCCGCAGGAGGCGGTCTCCGACCATTCCCTGGATGTAGAGGGTATGGGCGCCGGCGGCGATGAGGCGCCGGACCTCGGCCCGGATGGTATCTTTCGTCGCGGTTTTGGCATCGAGGTGGATTTCGGAGATGACGCAGAGTTTCTGGTCGTGGATCCGGTTGAAGTCACGGGCGACGTGGAGGTAGGCCGGATTGAGCAGGATGGTGTTGATGCCGTGGCCCTGGGCCAGTTCGATGGTCCGGGTGATGCGTTCCGGGGTGTTGTAGGCCTGGAACAGCTTGGACACGTAGATGAGGTCCCGGGCGTGTGCCCAGCCTCCGATCAGGTTCCCGCCGAGGATGATGCGGCTGACATCGAGGGTGCCCAGGCGCCCCATGGGCACCTGTGCGGGAGCAGCGTCACCGCCTTTGGCGCCGGGCGCCTGGCCGGGCGCCAGCGCCGCCAGGAACCGGCGTTCCTCGTGGCCGTCCGCCGGCAGGGACGCCGCCGCCGAAGCCAGGATCGATGCTCCCAGGAATTCCCTTCGGTCGAGTTGCCTTGCCATGGCACGTGACCTCCATGCTCACTGACCTGACCATGCCCCTCCCCGGCTCGGGAGGGAGGCCCATCCTCCCGCCAACGTCACCGTATTTCCGTCCGCGAGTACTAAGGTTCAGGGCACCGGCGGCAGGCAACGGTACACCTCGTTGGGCACCCG
>JAFGRS010000491.1 GCA_016935045.1 Lentisphaeria bacterium
GCATCCCCTGGAGGGCGACGCTCCGCGGAGCCGCATCCCCTGGAGGGCGACGCTCCGCGGAGCCGCATCCCCTGGAGGGCGACGCTCTGCGGAGCCGCATCCCCCCTTGACGGTCGGGTTTCGGGCTCCCCAAGGTGGAAGCCGCACTTCCGCCTTCGCTGGGGACCGGCTTCGGCGGCACAGGCCGTGCGGCGATTCCCCCGGTGGAATGGGCTGCCGCCCGGGGACCGTGCGGCCTACCGTGGAGCGCCCGCGTCCCGCGGGCACATTTCCCCCCGTGGAGCGCCCGCGTCTCGCGAGCACGTTTTCCACAGCCTGCCGGCGCCGTTCCCTATTCGCCGAGGAATCGCGAAACACGGTAAGGCGTCAGGCACGGGGAGCAGGGGTGTGAAGATACGGCGGAGACCCGGCTTCGCCAGGTGCCTCGCCGCGCCGCCGACTCCATCACGTTCCCTGGGCCGGACGCCATGGTGCTGCAGCCGGTCGTCCTCGGCCGTACCCCCGGCGTCTCGGAAATGCTACACATCTCATTGCGCTGCAAGGACCATGGACCATGGACCATGGACCAAGGATCATGGACTCATCGAATGCCCAACGCCGAACGTCGAATGGGAAAGCTGGAGATGCGGTGGATCCCATTCCGGTTCGACAGGCTCACGGTCTCCGGACAGGACCGCCCTCCAGCGCCAAGCGCCTGGCCGTTGGTACATCCGGGCGGGGCTCACCGAGCGATCCGGCATAGTGGTGATTCACTCCACGATCAGGATCCAGTCGTTGCCGGGAGCAGGGCCGCCGGGGGGATCGAACGTGTGCTGCTGCCTGCCGGGCGGGACTTCCGCGGCATCCCGCACCTGTCCCGTGCGCGGGTCGTACCAGGTGGCCCGTCGTTCCCCAGGCACCAGCGGCGTCAGGTCGAGCCTGAGAGGATGGCCCTCGGGGGTGTAAGCCAGGAGGAATGTGCCGCGCACGTCGCGGGCGACACGGATGGCCGGGGAACCGTCCAGGTTCTGTGTCTGGTCGGGGACCAGTCGGTCGAGGGTATACGTCTCGAACAGCTTGCGCACATGCGTCATCTGCCGGGCGCCGGGGCGGTCGATGGCATCGGTCCAGGGGCGGTCCGGGAAGTTGATTGGGTGGGAACCCTCGACGTAGAACGGCCAGACCGCATGGTGGCCGTACGTGTACCCGGCGGCCCCGGACAGGACGGACCAGTACGCGGCCTGGCGAACGTCGAAGGCACGGAAGCGGACCGCGTCGCGATCTTCGGGTTTCGCTTCGCGCCAGTCCTTCCAATTCGGGTGATCTTCGTAGGGCGGCTCCGCGTCGAGAACGGGCTTGGGCGGCTGGAGTCCGCGGTCCGCCTCGATGAAGCGGTAACTGTTGGGGTTGTTGCGCCCGCCGCCGTGGCCGACTTGGAGCATGTTCAGGTCCAGCCAGGCATCCTGATGGAGCCACCTCGACGATTGCTGTCCGCCCCTCGGGTGGAAGCTCATGAGCACGTCGTCCCAGGCCTCGTGCGGCTGATTCCACGCCGGTCGTTTGCCCGTCACACCTTCGGCAATGCCCTCGGCCATGGCCCGGTAGACCGGACGTACATCGCCTTTCTGGACCGGATTGTCGTCGCCCCCGAGGATCCAGATGATGTTCGGTTGTTCCCGGTACCGTTCGCCCAGGAAGCGACCGTAGGTGCGCGCATTCGTGGTGTTGAAGATGGGTTTCCCGGGTGAGCCACTGACCCCGGAGACGTAGTTGCACCCCCAGACGGGCAGCAAACCGACGTACAGGCCGCGCCGGGCCGCCTCATCGAGGACGTTCTCCACGTCATCCCAGTAGTCGTTACCCGGTCCGTCGTTCACCAGGGGGCGGGCCGGGTCGCCGTCCACCAACGGCAGATGCCCGTTCCGCGTCGGGCCCAGGCCGCGGTCCGCCAACTTGTATCGGTATTCGCCGAGGAGCACGGCCTGAATCACGTTGAAGCCCTTGCCGGCGCGGTTGTCCAGGTAGTGCCGCGTCTCGTCCCGGTCGAGGGCCACGAACAGCTGCCAGGCCGTGTCCCCGAGCCAGAAGAAGGGGGTCCCGTCTTCGTGCTGCAAATAGCACCCGGAGTCTGACACACGAAGGCGTCCGTGCTCCTGCCAGGGCGGCGCATCCCCGGCTGAAACGTGGTCGGGCGCCCATGTCAGGAGGGCGGAACTCAATGCCAGTCTTTGCATACTCGACCTCATCGTCATCCTTCACTCCGTCTGCCGCCCCTGCGCGCTCGGGGGCATCTCGGCGCTACGTCTATTCGAGCTGGTCAGGTCGCCCGCTTCCCTTCGCTCGGCTGGCGGCCCACGTGCCGTTCTGGAGCACGGTGGCGGGGTGTGCCTGCCCGTCGTCGACGCTGACCCTGTCCAGATCCGCCGTCCGGGTCCACTTCGCCACGGCGAAGTGCGCCACAGGCGACGAAGGCGGGTCGTAGGCGAACTCGATGCGGCGGCGATCGGCGGCCGGGACAGCCGCCGTACTCTCGA
>JAFGRS010000492.1 GCA_016935045.1 Lentisphaeria bacterium
CGGGCTGGTGGTGTTGGCCGCCATTGTCTGCGGCTACGCCTTCAAGGGACCGACCTGGGGCACCTTTCTGCTGCTGATTTCGGGGGTTTCGGGACTGATCGGGTTCTGGTGCTGGATTCGGTACTTTCCGCGCACCCCCGTGGGACGCAGGCTGATCCTCGAGAACGACGCCCGGGATTGGCACGGGACGGACCAGGGCAAGCGGGAACTCGCAGGAAAGGAAGGAATGGCGCACACCACGTTGCGGCCGGCAGGCACGGCCATCATCGATGGTCAGCGTATCGATGTCGTGACACGCGGCGAGATGATCGCGGCGAATACACCCGTTCGCGTAGTCAAGGTCGAAGGAAACCGGGTTGTCGTGACGGCGGTCGAGTAAGGCCGCCCCCACCCCTGCCATTCGAGGAGGACTGTCCATGAATCCCGCCCTGATGAAGATCCTGCTGGTGCCGGTGGTCCTGTTGGCACTGGTCATCCTCTTTGTCGTCATCTCCTTCCTGAACGTGTGGATCTACGCCTTTGCGGCGAAGGCTCATGTGTCCTTCCTGACCCTGGTGGGCATGAAACTGCGCAAGGTGCCCCCGATGCTCATTGTCGAGGCCGTGGTGCGGCTCAAGAAGGCCGGCCTCTACAAGACCACCACCGACGATCTGGAAGCCCATTTCCTCGCCGGCGGCGACGTGCTGAATGTGGTCAATGCCCTCATTGCGGCGGACAAGGCCGGGATCGAGCTGACCTTCGAGCAGGCGGCGGCCATCGACCTGGCCGGACGCGACGTCTTCGAGGCCGTGCGCATGAGCGTGCTGCCGAAGGTCATCGACTGTCCCGACCCCGCCAAGGGACGCACCACGGTGGACGCCGTGGCCAAGGACGGCATCCAGGTCAAGGCCAAGGCCCGCGTGACCGTCCGGGCCAACCTCGAACGCCTGGTCGGAGGCGCCACCGAAGAGACCATCATCGCCCGCGTCGGGGAGGGCATCGTGACCACCATCGGTTCGTCCATGTCCTACGCCTCCGTGCTCGAAAACCCGGACCTGATCAGCAAACGGGTGCTGGACAAGGGGCTGGACAGCGGCACGGCCTTCGAGATCCTGTCCATCGACATTGCGGATGTGGATGTGGGGGACAATATCGGCGCCCGGCTGCAGGCGGATCAGGCCGAAGCGGACATGCGGGTGGCGCAGGCCCGGGCCGAGGTGCGGCGCGCGGCGGCAGTGGCGGCCGAGCAGGAGATGAAGGCGCGGGTGCAGGAGATGCAGGCCAAACTGGTGGCGGCGGAGGCCGAAGTGCCTCTGGCCATGTCCGCGGCGCTGCGGGACGGCAACCTGGGTGTTCTGGACTACTACCGCATGGAGAACATCAAGGCGGACACCGACATGCGCAACAACATCATCGGCGACCCGTCCGGCGAGGGGAAGCCGCTGCAGGAGTAGGCCGCCCGGCGGATCCCGGCGGGGCTCGCGCCCGTGGTGAGCCCCCCATGGTCCGCCGCAGGCCGGGACAGAGCGATGGAAAAGGTCGTCTTCACAGTCATCGTCCTGATCGTGATCGTGGTGAACGTGCTGCGGAAACTGGCGGAGTACAACCGCAGTCGTCCGGGCCGTGAAGACGAGTGGAACCACTGGGAGGAAGACACCTCCCGCCAGGCGCCGGACACGGGCCCGGAACGGATACCCCAGCGGCCTCCCCTCGCTGCCGCCGGCCCGCGGCCCGGGGCCCCGGCGCGCTCCACCCCGTCGGAGAAGGTGAAGGAGATCCTGCGCCAGCTCGAGCAACTCGAACGCGGTGCCGGGCAACCGATGGTGCGTCCCATGCCGCCTGTCCCTCCTCCGATCCCGGCGCCGGTTGCCCCTGCTCCCGTGCCCAGACCCATCCCGGTGGTCCCGGCTCCGGTTCGCTCGCCGGCACGGGCGCCCTCGCCGGCACGGGCGCCTTCGCCGGCACGGATGCCGGCGCCGAGCGTGGCGCCGGTGCAGCGACGCACGGCGTTGAGCGAGGGTGCGGTTCAGGCCGCCGAGGCAATCAGCCGGCAGGACCTGCCTCGTATGGCGCGCATGGATTCCTCGGCAACGGTGGCGAGGGCGAGTCTTTCCGCGGCATTCACGGCGGGGAGGTTCGCGGTTCGTCCCCGTCGCCTGAGGCATCGAAGTCCGATTGCCGTTCGGGCCAAGGGGCGGCGGAATCTGAGGCAGGCCATTGTGTTGAGCGAGGTGCTCGGCTCGCCGCGTGCCTTCGACATGTGATGCCTTCCGCGCGGGGGTATGCCATGTTCGCAGCCGCAAACGGGCGCGGGTCCGGGCGCGGGGAAGGGTCCCGGGGGAGTCTTCCGTGCCGCCGCGCAGGGATCCTCCTGACTGCCGCGGTCTGCATGGCCGTTTCCCGACTCTCCGTCCTGCCGGGGGCCGAGCCGGCGCCGGTGCTGCTGGCGCACTGGACCTTCGACGAGCCCTCCGGGGAGCGTTGCGTCGACGCGACGGGGGGAGGCGCGGACGCTGCGCTCCAGGCTTCCGGGGGAGGAAGGATCGAGCGGGACGTGGGGGTCCTGGGCTACGCTCTGCGCCTGTCGGGGCGGCACCATCTCCGCACGCCCCCGGGAAAGCCGTCCCTGGGGGCGCTGGAGGCCGTCTCCCTGAGCGCCTGGGTGTTGCCGACGGGCTTCGAGCGCTACAACGAGATCTTCCGCAAGGAAGACGGCAGCCAACGCCTCCTCTTCAGCTTCCAGGAGACCGGGACCATCCTCTCCCTGGGGCTCTGCGTCGGCGGGTACGTCGAGTGCGATGCACCGCTGGCGCCGGAAGAGGTCCTGGATGGGACCTGGCACCATTGCGCCGGGACCTTCGACGGCCGCTGGCTGCGTGTCTACCTCGATGGCCGCGAGATCGGCCGCCTCGAGCGACCGGGCTCCGTGAGTGCGGGTGGAGACGCCCCGGCGTGCATTGGTTCGAGCAACGGAGGGGAGTGTTTCCAGGGGGCGCTGGACGACCTCCGGCTGTACCGCGGCGCCCTGACGGCCGACGCGGTGGCGGCATTCCATGCCGAGGGGCGACGGCGGCTGGCGGCGCTGGCCGAACCGGCGCCCGCGGACGAACCCGAGGGCACTCCGGCGCTCCTGGCGCACTACACCTTCAACGAACCCGGACCGGTGCCGACCGTCCGGAACAGCGCTCCGGCGGGGGGCCTGAACGTCCAGGGCGACCGCCCGATCCGGCGTGTCCGAGGGGTCCACGGCAAGGCAGTCTCCCTGCAGGGGCCGCATCGCCTCCGCCTTGAAGGGGAAATGCCGGGAGACCTTCGCCAGGTGACCATCGCCGCCTGGGTGCGGCCGACCGACCTGAGCGGCTACCGGGAGGTCCTGCGTCAGGAGTGTCCCGAGCGGATTCTGCTCAGCTTCCAGGGGGATGGCGCGATTCTGTCCCTGGGTCTGCACGTGGGGGGGACCATCGAGTGCGATGCCCCGACGGAGGCGTCCGGTCTGCTGGATGGGCTCTGGCACCATTGCGCCGGGACCTTCGACGGCAGGGTGATGCGGGTGTATCTGGACGGTCGCGAGATCGGTTTCCTCGAACGTCCGGGGGTCCTCGAGGTGAACCCCGCGGCCCCCGTGTTCCTTGCATCCAGCGGGGGTACGTCGGAGTTTTTCGAGGGCTCCCTCGATGAGGTGCGCCTGTATGGCGAGGCCCTCGATGCCGGGGCCGTGGCCCGGCTGCACGACGCCGGCCGCGCGGCACTGGACCGGTTCGGGCGTGAACTCGAAGCCCGACGTGCCGACGTGCTGGTCGAGGAAGGGAGCTTCGCGAAGACCGTCGCCGCGACCCGCGGCAGACTGGTAGCCAGGCCGGGGGCCCTCGATGCCGACCTCGAAGATGCCATCATCGGGAAGCTGCTGCGGCTCTACCCCGAGGAATGCGCCCGCTTCCGGGACTGGAGCGGGGCGTCCGTGCTGTCGTACCTGCGCACTGCGGACGACTCGTTCCACCGCGAGACCGTCGCCCGCCTGGTGGAGCTGATGCTCGAATACAGGCCCCTGGACGAGGCCCAGAGGCGCCGGCTCAGCCCCGTGCAGCGGCGGCACTGGCAGGAGGCCGAAGCCGTGGCCGCACGGCACCAAGCCCTGCTGGCGGAGGGCGCCGCCGCCCGTTTTCGCCCGGACTGGGTCGAACTCGTGCTCGAGACCGGCTCACGCATCGCCTTCCGTCCCTCCCAGCGCGAGGCGGTGGCGCCCTATGGGACTCCCGAGACACCGCCTCCGCGGGCCCTGACCGGCGCGGAAGCCCGGTCGCAGCTCGAACGGGACTGGCTGCATCAGGCCGGACCCGATCCGAAACCCGAACGCATCCGCGCCGAGATCGCCTGGGCACGCGAGCTGGCGGCGCGGCTGGCCCGGGACTCGGGTGGACGCCTGGACTTCGCGGCCGAGCTGGCGGACCTCGATGAGGCGGAGGGTCTCATCGACGAGGCCTCCCCGTTCGACCCGGAACTCTACTTCCGGGTCCGCACCGTCAAGCGGGCCATCCACTTCCGCAATCCGTGCCTGGATTTCGAGCGCCTGGTGCTGGTGGACATGCCCTTTCCCCAGGGCTCCGAGTGGCGTCACGAGACCCGCCATCGCCTGGGGTACATGGCCGTGCCCGGCGCCCGTCTGCTGGTCCTCGACGGCCTGGGACCGGAGGGAAATCCGCGCCAACTGATGCCGCGGGGACCCTTCCATGGCAGCTTCTGGCGACCCGATGTCTCCTGGGATGGCCGGCGCGTGCTGTTCTGCTTCAAACCCCACAACGAAAAGTCGTTCCACCTCTACGAAGTGGGGGCGGACGGGAGCGGCCTGCGGCAGCTGACCGACGGTCCCTTCGACGACCTGGACCCCATCTGTCTGCCCGATGACCAACACATCCTCTTCTCCACCACGCGCGGGCACACCTACGTCCGCTGCATGCCCCCCACAAACGCCTTCCTCCTGGCACGCTGCGACCGGAACGGCCGCAACATCTACCTCATCTCCGCCAACAACGAACCGGATTACCTGCCCTCGGTGATGCACGACGGCCGCATCCTCTACACCCGTTGGGAGTACACCGACAAGCCGCTCTGGCGCGCCCAGGGACTGTGGACGGTCAACCCCGACGGGACCCAGGGGAACACCTTCTGGGGCAACCAGAGCGTATGGCCGGACCTGCTGAAGGACGCCCGGGCCATCCCCGGCAGCCGGCGGGTCATGTTCACCGGCAGTGCCCACCACAACTGGTTCGCGGGTTCGGTGGGCATCGTCGACCCGGACCGCGGCCTGAACTTCCCGCACGGCCTGACCAAGGTCACCGCCGACG
>JAFGRS010000493.1 GCA_016935045.1 Lentisphaeria bacterium
CTCCCGGAAGGCGGCCACGTCGCCGACGAAGGGCTCGTCGAGCACGTTCCGAATGCTGCGGCGCGCGTCCTCCAGCCCGATGCCGCCGCTGACGCCCAGGTCGATCACATTCCCGGCGATGGCCACGCGCACGGCCATGGCAAGGGGGTCTTCCGCGTTGCGGATCGCCGCGGCCAGTTCCGGGACCATGTCGAGGGCCATGCGGTTGAAACGCTGTTTGACGGCGCGATAGGGATCCGCCACCCCGGTCAGACTGCGCAGTATCCGGTGGATACGCTGCGCCATCGCCGGCGGCGATTGGGCCATATCCATGGTGGCCATTTCGCGCAGGACCTCGCGCAGCAGGCGTTCGTGCACGGCCGGATCGGCGGTCACGAAGCGTGCCGAATCGAGGGTCTGCCGGACAAGACAGGGGACGCAGTCCAGGGCCGTGCGCATCCCCGTTACACCCAGTGCGCTTCCGCATCGGGGCCCTCGGCCTCCTGGAGTCGGCCCTGCCGGAAGGCCTCGAGGGCATCCCCTACGGTCCCGTCGGCGCCATGGTAAACGCGTACGCCGCCGGCCTGGAGGGTGGCAAACGCCTTGGGACCGATGTTGCCGGTGAGGACCGCTTCCACCCCCAGCGCCACGACGTTTCCTCCCGCCTGGACCCCAGCGCCCTGGACCGCGTTGAGGTTCTGGATGTTGTCCGCCGCCGTGACGGCGCCGCTCTCCGTATCGCAGACGACGAAGAACCTGGCCCGGCCGAAACGCCGGTCCAGGGGCGCATCGAGCCCGGGGCCCTGTGCCGTAATCGCGATCCGCATCAGACGTCCTTTCCCGTTCTGGCGCCGGAACGCTGTCGGCCGGCAGGCTCCCGCACTGCCGCTTCCGCCGCCTCCGTGGAGTGGGAGCAGATCATACGATAGAGCATACGGACACCATTTCCCAGGTCACCAGCCGGGAATCGGGCGGTTATGGGTCCGGAGCGTCCGCGGCCTTGCGGGCATGCCACAGCCGGGAACGTCCGCGGCGGTGTTCGTTTCCCCTGTTCCCGGATCAGCGCCCCACTGCCGCAAGGACAGTGGTGGCGGGGACCCCGCGCGGAGGGGACGGTTCTGCGGGTCAGTCCTCTTCTGCGGGTCTCTTCTGCGGGTCAGTCCTCTATTTTCACTTTATCGAGGCCGAGACCAGCCAGCGATCGGTTTCTGCCCGTGTAGATTCCTCGAACTTGAAACCGTTTTTCCGGGGTGGTATGGGAGGCGTGGCAGGTCCCGTTCCGGCGCAGTATGCTATGGCGAGTGTCGGCTTGCGGTCTCTTCCGGCGGGTGCCGGGAGGTGTATGTGGTTGTGCGGCGTCGGTTGCCGGGGGAATGTGACGGAGCGTCGGGCAGGGCGCCGAGCGGCACAGCGGGTCGGCGGGCTGGTGTGAGGGGCACCGTCTGAACCAGGAAGGCAGTGGCGGCATGGCTCCGGATCCCTTGACTCCCTATGGCAACCGACCGATGGTGACCCCCATCGTGAACGCGGTGAACTACGAGTACCTCTCCTTCGAGGTACTGCGCCAGATCACCGACGGCGAGATCGACGGCTACACGTATCACCGCGACGACAATCCCACCGTGCGCGAGGTCGAGCGCAAGATCGCGGTTCTCGAAGGAGCGGAGGACTGCGTTGTCTGCACCTCCGGGATGGCGGCCTGCACGATGGTGTACCTGACGTACCTGAAAGCCGGGGACCACCTGCTGCTGTTTCATGACACGTATGGGGCGAACTACAAGGTGTCGCTGATTCTCGAACGGTTGGGAGTCGAGGTCACGTGGGTGGACGCCGACGACGCGGAGCGTCTTGCGGATCACCTCCGGCCGAACACGCGCATGATCTTCCTGGAAACCCCGAGCAATCCCCTGTGCAAGGTCCTGGACATTGCCGGAGTTCGCAAGGCCGCGGACACCACAGGCGCGATGCTCGTCGTGGACAACACCTTTGCGACGCCCTACCATCAGAATCCTCTGCAGTGGGGTGCGGAGCTGGTTGTGCACAGTGCCACCAAGGCGCTGGGCGGGCACAACGACCTGATGGCGGGGGCGATTGCCGGCTCGAAGGAACACTACAACCGTCTCTGGTTCACGCGCCAGGCCATCGGTACGACACTGGACGCGTACTCGGCGTTTCTCCTGGATCGTGGTCTGAAGACGTTTCCGTTGCGTGCCGAGGCGATGGCCCGGGGGGCGCAGGCGGTGGCGGAGTTTCTGGCCGGGGACGCGCGGATTTCCCGTCTGCTGTACCCGGGGCTGTCGAGTCATCCGGGTCATGCCGTGGCGGCGCGGCAGATGCGGCGGGGCTACGGGGGCATGCTTGCCTTTGACGTGGGTCACAACGAGGAGGACGCGAAGCGGTTCATTGCCGCATTGCAGACCATCTACCATGCCGTGAGCCTGGGCGCCACCGAGTCGCTGATCTGCATTCCCTATCTGACCACCATGCTCTACCTGCCGCCGGAAATGAGGACGACCTTCGGTGTGCGCAGGAACACGGTCCGGCTCTCGGTCGGGGTCGAGCCGCCGGAGCTGTTGATCAAGGACCTCCGCCAGGCGCTGGCGTGCGTGGGGGCATAGGACCGGCCCATAGGCTTGCCATCGCAGAGCTTCGGCGGCCAGGTTGGTCTGTTGCGCCGTGCCGGGTTGGCGCTGGCAGCACCCGTTTTCCGGCGGATCAGGACCTCCGAGCCTCGGCGACGGCGGAGGACTGCCGGCTCCAGCGGGAACGCTGCAGGAATGGGCGTTTTCCTTGCGCATGCCGGCAAGTCCACTTTCTCCCTTGCCGGACGGGGCACGCAGGCGCGAAACCGGCTGGGGTCATCCGGCGCTGTTTGGTTCGAGGGAGTGATTCAGAGCAGGGTGAGGAGCGTCTGGCGCAGTTCCGCGCTGATGGGAGCGCTGTGCAGCCACTGGCGGGTGTCGTC
>JAFGRS010000494.1 GCA_016935045.1 Lentisphaeria bacterium
CTGCCAGGTGGAGGTGTTCTCCCAGGGGGTTGCCGAAGGCTCCCAGGCCGTTCAGGGCCGAGAGTTCCGCGGCGTCATACCCAGCCCACCGGATGGTCTGCATCGCCACGCGGAAGGGATGGCTGCCGAAGAGGACCGTGTTTACGCCGAGTCGTATCATCCGTCTCATTCCCTTTCCGGTCCTCCTGCCGGCGGCGCGTGCCCGATGGGCAGCGCCCGGGCGTCGGGACCGCCACCGTCACTGCAGGCGCGGATCGTGCCGAAGCGTCGGCAACGCAGCCGGACGCACCAGTTCGCCGCCCGATTCATACGACTCGATGGCCGCGAAGGTGTACTCCAGGGTCGCCAGGGCGTCCCGGCCGCTGGAACGGATGCGGTGCCGGGGGACCTTGTTGGTGACATCCTCGAGGTAGGCGTGGATGCGGTTCGGGAAGGTGGTCCCGAAGTCCGTGACCCCGGTGCTGTGGACCACGGGCGGGGGCGCCTGTCCCAACCCCAGTTTCCCGGGATCGGCCGCCCCTTCCGTGCCCGGGGCCGGGAAGAAGGTGCACTTTTCGACGCAGTTCTCGACGCAGAACGAACCCCGTGTGCCCCCGACCTCGACGCTCCACCAGCCCCCAAGCCCCATCGTCGCGTCGCCCCGCTGGCTGAAGAGGTATCCCACCGCGCCGCTCTCGAAACGCACATGGATGCTGTTGATGGAGACCATCGGGTCTCCCGCCGCCACCCGGTAGCTCGGACGGTTCATGAACGCCTGCACATGGGTGATGTCGCCGCAGAAGTAACGCATGATGCTGAAGGGATGCGCCAGGAACGCCTTGACGTGGAAGTAGGGGAACCCCTTCGCGTTCGGACCGCCGCCGGGCGAGTAGGTCGCCGCTCCCCCCACAAAGCCCATCCGGTGCAGGCAGTAGAGGATCTCCCCCACCTTCCCTTCCTCCATGTACTGGCGGGCGAGGCGGGCGGGTTCGGTGAAGTAGTGGTTCAGGTTGCAGCCCAGGTAGACGTCCTTTTCCTGGGCATAGGCAACCATCTCCCGCGCCTCTTCGATGTCGTTGCTGATGGGCTTCTCCACCAGAACATGCTTGCCGGCGTCGATGGCTTCCATCACGGGCTCGTAGTGCCAGCCGCCGTTCTCCGGCCCGCCGGTGCAGACATCCACGATGTCCAGGTCCTCGTTGGCCAGCATCTCCTTCAGGCTCGCATAGGCCGGTACGCCGTGCTTCTTCGCCACCGGCTCGACCCGGGCCTTGATCACATCGCAGACCGCCACCAGATCGGCCAGTTCGTTCGCCGCATGACACTCCGCATGCCGCTGGCCGATGCCCCGGGTCCCAACCACGCCCACTCTCAGTCCCATCGTTCCATACTCCTCATGCGTCGCGCGGCGGCCGGAATCCGGCGGAGCATTGACCCCGCAACCGGCATGCCGCTCGATCTTCACAGCGCCGGAAACAAACACCGTCCAGACTCGACCTCTACGATAGCTCTCCCCGGTGCGAATGCCACCACTCCAGAACGTCCTCGCGGTTACCCTCAGCCCCGGGGCTGGGGCGCGGGGTCAGCGCGCGAGTACTCCCCATTCTGCTGTAGCCGAGCGTCCGGCGGACTCAGAAGCGCTCTTCCTGTCGGCCGGAATCAGGGCCTGGGGTGTCCCGGGTCCCGCCGAAGCCCGGGCCCCCGGCCGCGAGGTAGCCGTTGCTGGCGCCGAGTGGGTCCGGCGTGACCCAGAACGCGTAGAGCGAACCCCGCGCGAGGTGGAACCGGAGGCGCACGGTCCGGCCGGCGAACCGGCCCAGGTCGGGTTCCGCTTGCCAACCCACGCGCAGCTTGGTGCCGTTGCCGCCCACGGGTTCGGAGGACGCCAGCGTCTTCCCGTCGCCAGCGAGCAGGTCGACGCGGAGTTCGCCGTCCAGGTTCACGAAGAGGTGCCTGCCGTTGAACCTCAGTCGACGCGTGGTGAGGGTACCGGGCTGGTCGGTCGCATCCATCGAGGCAAAACCGTCCCGCCGGAGCGTGGCGATGCCGACAGCGCCGCCCGTGTACATGCCGCGATGCCCATTCGGGGCCATGCCGGAGGTGCCCATGTAGGGGAAGACGAGTTGGTCGTCCAGCACCACGAACACGCCTGCCGTGCTGTGCAGGTAAGCCCGGTCCCAGGCGCCCTCCGTGCGGGAAGCGGTGATGAAGCCGCCGCGGTCCGGGCGGTCCCAGTGGAATCCGTCGCGGCTGAAGCCGAGTTCGAGGTCGGTGAGTTTGGGGAACCTGCCCCGGTGGCAGACCTCGTTCGCGGGGCCGCGGTGGATGGTGTGCATGCCGACCATGAGACTCTCGTAGGCGACCGCGTTCAGGCTGTAGAGCTGCGGCGGGTCGCCGGCCCCGGGGTAGCGCCCCTCCGGCTCCGGGGCGTCGAGGCGATCCGCCCCGGTCCAGTACACCGCCTTCGACCAGTCCGCGCCCTGGAGGAAGTCGTCGCTTTCGCGGTAGTACCGGCTGCGCCCCCGGGAGGTGCCCCGCTTGATGCTGAAACACCACTTGCGGCGGAAGGGGTTGTAGAAGAACGAGCAGTAGTCGTCGGCGGCCGCATCGGTCGGTGTGGCCGCGGACCACGTTCGGCCGTCTCCCACGTGCAGGGAGTGGTGGAAGCC
>JAFGRS010000495.1 GCA_016935045.1 Lentisphaeria bacterium
GCGCCTCCGCCGGGGTGGGGTTCAGGGATGTGGCTGGCACGGGGGCGTGTCCTCGTCCGGGTTGCGGAGCCACTGTCTGAGCGCGTCGCTGAGGGGCAGGAGTTCGGTCACGGTGGCCTGGATTCCGGAGGGCATGGTGATGGGGGTGCCGACCCGGGCGCCGAGAAGGAGTCTGCCGAGGGGGGTGTCGTAGGAAAGGACGCGCAGTTCGGGGACGCTGTCCCAGAGTCCCAGGAGGTGATACGTCTCCGAGGTCCCCGTCTCCGTGAGCAGTCGCACGGTACAGCCTGGCACGGCGACGGCATTGACGGTGGCGTCGCTGAAGTCGGTGGGCCGGATTTCGTGGAGGTCGTTTTCGAGTTCGGCCCGTCGGGCGGTGAGGTACGCCTGCCGTTCCTTGGCGGTCTTGAACTCGGCGTTTTCGCGCAGGTCTCCGTAGCTCCGTGCGTGGGCGATGGCGCGGGCGTTGGCGGGGATTTCGGTCTGGATGATCCGTTCGAGTTCGCGGCGGCGGAGTTCGAAGCTGCGGACGGAGGTCACCTTGCCGACGGCCCTGCGGGAGGGTTCCTGGCGTTTTTCCTCGACGAGGTCCCTGGCCTCGGGGAAGACGCGGACGATTTTGACCAGGAGGCTCTGGCGTTCTCCCCTGTCGAGGATCTGTGCGTGCCGGGTGGCGTGGATGAGTTCGGCGATCGCCTCGGCGTCTCCGTCGCGCATGATCAGGCGCTGGAACTGGGGGTCGTCCATGAGCAGTTTGTGGAGGTCTTTGCGGGCCCTGATGAAGGCGCCGCGGACGGGTCGCTGGAGGGTGCGGAACAGCAGCGACGGGCTGGCCAGGAGGCGGGCGGACGGTCCGCCGTTGCGGTAGAGCCAGACCAGGGCGTCGGCGCCGGGGTTGCCGCGTTTGATGGCGCGGGTCACCGCATCGAGCAGGAGGGTTTCCTCCGGTACGCGTTGGTCGAGCAGGCGTTCCGCGTGGGGCCAGAGGCGGAGGGGCAGGGCCAGTGCGAGTTCGGCCAGGGCCGCGGCGCCCACGGCCGCGGCGGTCGCCTCGAACCAGGCAGGGCACAACCGCCCGGGAAGCCGGTCGGATTCGCCGGCGAAGGTCTCGGCTTCCTGCCAACAGAGGGCGTCCGATCCGAGGTCCCGGAGGAGCCCGCAGAGCCAGGGGAGGTTGCCGGCACGGTCGAAGAGCAGGGCGACGCATTCGGCGAAGAGGCTGGCGGCGTGGCGCTCCGGTGCCGCGGCACGCAGGATATCGGTTGCGCCGGTCAGGTCGGGGGGTTCCTCGGGGATGGCGGTGGCATCGCGCAGCAGTCCGGCCATTTCCTCGATGCTGCGGGCCTGGTCCCAGGTCCGGGTGGGGGAAGTGGTTCCGTTGTCGGCCCCGGTTTGGCCTTCGCTGGCGGCATGGGCATAGAGTTCGTCGTACCGGGTTTCCGGGAGGATTCGCGGGACCCAGAGGCTCCGGCGGGCGTCCGGTTCGGGGGCGGTCACGGCCACCAGGCTCGCCTCGAGTTCGCGCCGCAAGGCGTCGTTGGGCCTCAGCGCGGCGGCGGCATCGGGCTGTTGCAGGCAGCGTTCGGCCAGGGAGCCGGGCTGGATGAGGACGGTATTGCGCAGGACCACGTCGAGGGGCAGGGTGAGGGAGCGGGCATAGCGGATGCGGACATGCCCGGAGGCATCGTCCAGGTGCTGGATGACGCCGAAGCCGTGGCTCGGGTCGAAACAGTGCACTCCCTGGCCGAGGATGGCGAGGAAGCGCCAGCGGCGCGGGATCTCGGTTGTGGGGACCCGGGGGTTGAGGACACCGAGTGCGGTGAGCAGTCCCGCGGGGTCGAGGTAGTCGGCAAAGTGCTGCCGGGCGAGGGCAGCGAGGAGGTCACGGAAGGCCCTGGTGTCGAAGCCCGCCTCGGCCAGGGCGAGGAGCAGGTCCCGCGCGTCCGCGGGCCGCTCCGGGTCAATGCCCTCCAGGCCGATGTCGAGGCCGGCCTGCCAGGCTTCGCGCAGGTCGGCCGGCCACCGGCTCATGGGCGGGCATGGCGCCTGCCGCAGGGCTTCGAGCACATCGCTGCGGGCCCGGGGGTCGCCTTCGGCCAGGCGCATGAACAGGTCATCGAGTTCTGCGGCGGTCGTTGCGGGGGTGGTGTCGGTGTGCGTCATGGTTGGGGGCTTGCGGGGCGGCGGCTTACCACCGTCGGATCTCCGGGTTCAGTTTCTTGTAGTTGGCCGCGGCGCTGTCGGCGAGGGCCTCGAGTTCGCGCCGGCTCAGGGGGCAATGCAGCAGGATCGAGGTGGGGTCGTCCGAGGAGCGGGGGACCACGGTCGTGGCCACCAGGAACCCGTCCACCAGCACGGCCAGCGAATCCCCGGGGAACTCACGGCAGGCCTGCATCCAGCGGATCGAGCCGTGGCGGTCGAGCTGCAGGCGGAGTGCCGGACGGGCGGGATCGCCGGTCTCCTCCACCCGGGCGGCCACGATCTCCTTGCTCGAAAGCACGGGGAAATGGGACACGTAGGCGCCGTGCTCCCCCGATGGGTCCGTCACCGGTCTGACCCCCTGGCCGGGGATCAGGTCCCCCCGCGCGAAGGTGTGCAGACCCAGGCTCTGCGCCAGAACCTGGTTCTGGCTGCGCCAGCCCGTGAACACCATGCATCCGCCCGGCAGCAGGCACAGCAGCGCGAACAGGGTCCCGGAGAGGGTTGCCCAGGCGCCAGGGCGCATGGCGAGGCGGGAAGCGGTGGCGGGCATGGGTGTCATGAATCGTCGTACTTCCGGTAGAACGTGGCCAGGCTGATGCCGAGGCTCCTGGCGGCTGCTTCCTTGTTGCCGTTGTGCTGTTCGAGCACCTGCCGCAGGTATGCTCGTTCCTTGTCGCGCATGTAGGCCCTGAGGGTGACTCCGGCGCCCTGGGCGGAGGCGGTTTCCCCGGGTTCGCTGTCCGTCTCCGCTGGTGGCGCGAGCTGGCGCAGTTTGGGGGGCAGTTCCTCGGCTGTGATGCGTCCGTCTTCGCAGAAGGTCGCGGCTCGGCGGATGACGTTTTCAAGTTCCCGGATATTGCCGGGCCAGGCATGCTGCTGGAGGGCCTGCATGGCGGCGGGGGTCAGCTGCAGGTCGGCGGTCTGTCCGCTCTGCCCGGCGCCGGCGAGGAAGTGGTTGACGAGGAGGGGAAGGTCGGACATGCGGTCCCGCAGGGGGGGCAGCTCGATGGGGATGACGCTGAGCCGGTAGAAGAGGTCCTCGCGGAAGCGTCCCTGGGCAATGAGACTCTCGAGGTGCTCGTGGGTGGCGGCGATGATGCGCACGTTGACGGGTAGGGTGCGCGTGCTGCCGACGGGGCGGATTTCCTGTTCCTGCAGGACCCTCAGCAGCGTCAACTGCATGGCATTGGGGATGGAGCCCACCTCGTCCAGAAAGAGAGTGCCGCCGTCGGCCGTCTCGAAGAGCCCCTTCTTGTCCCGGTTCGCCCCCGTGAAGGAACCCCGCATGTACCCGAACAGCTCCGATTCCAGCAGCGTCTCGGGCAGGGAGGCGCAGTTCACCGCCACGAAGGCACGTCGGGACCGCGGACTGCTGTCGTGGATGGCACGCGCCACCAGCTCCTTGCCGGTGCCGCTCTCGCCGAGGATCAGGACGGTGCTGTCCGTGGGGGCGACCTTGCGGATGGTCCGGTACACCGCCTGCATGAGGGGGTGGTCCCCGATCAGGGACCCGAAGTGGGTCTCGGCGGGGGAGACGATGGTCTCCTTCAGGGATTCGTTCTCCGCCAGCGCGCTTTCGTAGGAGAGGGCACGCTCGACTGTCAGAAGCAATTCGTTGATTTTAAATGGTTTGCAGACATAATCGAAGGCCCCCTTGCGCATGGATTCCACGGCCGTTTCGACGGCGGCGTAGGCGGTCATCATGATCACGGCGAGGTGTTCCTGCAGGGCCCTGGCCTTGTCCAGGAGGGCGAGGCCGTCCATGGGCGCCATGCGGATGTCCGCGATCATCAGATCGAAGGGCTCGGCCTCCAGGGAATCGAGGGCCTCCCGGGCACTGGTCGCGGTGCGCACGCGGTACCCCTGACTGCGCAGGATCTTCCTGAGCACATCGACGATGCCCACTTCGTCGTCGACCACCAGGATCTTCGCTCGTACTGGCATAGATCGGGACGGGCCTTTCCACAGCCGTTGTCGGACCATCCTGCCGAGACGCGGCGTTCTCGCGGGGGCATGGGGCCGCCGAAGGGGGCTGTCCGCCGCCCCGCGGTGCGCCGTAACCGTACGCTGTCGGGCGGGGTTTGCAAACCTTCCAGGGTGGGTGTAATGCCTCAGCGAGGACAGGAAAGACTCGGGAATCGGCTCAGCAGGAGCTTCGCCCTCCAGTCCGAACCGGGTACGCGACGTCCCATTCCCTGGAGGGCGAAGCTCCTGCTGAGCCGATTCCCGGGTCTTTCCTGCTTTCACTGAAGGGTTCCGCGGTTTCGCCGTGTGTCGATTGGCAAGCCGGGAACCTGCGTATACATTTTCGGACTGGTCTGCCGCAGGTACGGCATGCGCGGGATCCGGCCCGGGTCCCGACGTTCTTGGCGACCGGGCGGTTGCTGTTTCTGACTGTGGAGTGTGAATCCATGCAGGGCTTGTTGTGGATCCCGATCCTGGCGGCGCAGGCGCCGGGGGGGGCGCCTCCCGGGGGTGGCGGTCTCTTTGGTCCGATGGGGTACATGATTCTGTTGTTGGGGATCATGTACTTCCTCATCTTCCGTCCTCAGCAGCAGAAGCAGAAGGAGCACCGCCAGATGGTGAGCCGTCTGAAGGCCGGGGACCGGGTGGTGACCACGGGGGGCATTCACGGCGTGGTTGCGGGAGTGGAGGAGTCGACGCTGATGCTGCGGGTGGCGGACGGGGTCGAGATCAAGCTGGTCCGTTCGGCCGTGGGCTCGGTGATCGAGGAGGCGTCCGCGGACGGCAAGCCGGAGTCCGGGGAGGCCGAGGAGGTCCGCGAGGGGCGGGACGCAGGGGTGTCGCGGGCGGTGGACCGGGCGCGGCGTCGCCGGCGGCGGTGAGGATCTCCCGGAGGAGTTTCCCGGGCGGGGGGCTTCGCCCCGGGACCCCGGGCCAGGCATGGCCGCCGGAGTGCCGTGGACTGGGCCGAGGACAGAGAGAGTCCGTGTACGGGTCTTGAGAGAAAGCGTGCTTCATGAAACGAACACTCGTATGGCGTTGGGTGCTCATCGGCGTGGTGATGGTGGGGTGGTTCGCGTCCCTGTTCCCGCTCCACGACCGGGAGTTCCTGGTCATCTTCGAACGCCTGGCCGGGCGGCGCGTGGCGCGTCTGCAATCCGAGGCCACGGACTTGGCCCAGGCGGCCGACGGGCTGAAGAACAGACTCGAAGCAGTGACCGAGAAGGACAGCGAGGAGTACCGCAAACTCCAGAAGAAGCACGAGACGGCCCGCGCCGATGCCGATGCGGCCGCCGCCGCCGTGAAGACCTACGAGGACCTCATGAGCCGGGCCGCCGCCATGCGGGCGGAAAACCCGGAACTGGCACAGTACAAGAGCATCGAACTGGCCGCCAAGGGCGATGCCAACCACGGCCGCGTGCGGCTCACCGAGTATGTCCCCATTCCGGGATCCCCGAAAGCATCCAATAAGAGAGTGCTCAAATTTGTCCGCGATAAAGCGGCGGGACGGCTGCGTCTGGGTCTGGATCTTCGGGGGGGTACGGAGTTTGTGATCAGTTTCAGCGAGGAGGAAGCGGCGGAGCGGGACAAGAATGCGGAGCAGGTTCGTGATCAGATCATCGAGATTCTGCGCAATCGTCTGGACATGATGGGGTTGGTGGAGCCGGAGATCAAGCCGTTGGGGCGGAACACGTTGTCGGTGCGGATGCCGATGTTGGGTGAGGGTGCGAAGGCGGACATTCGGGACCTGCTGAAGCAGCAGGCGAACCTGCAGTTCTACCTGGTGGATCCCGCGAACGCGCAGAAGGTGGCGGAGTATCGGGCGGACCCGGTGGGGTTCACGCCTTCTCCGGGGTACCGCTACGCCGAGATCGAGGGGGAAGAGGACGGCGAGACGGTGACGGAGGTGATCTTCATCAAGGAGACAGCGGAGGAGTTGGACGGCAGCGAGGTGCAGCGTGCCTCGCCGGCCCCGAGCGAGTTTGGCAACTGGTGGCGGATCAGCCTCGAGTTGAAGGACCGGGGGGCGCGGCAGTTTGCCAGGATCACCACGGACCATGTGAACGAGCGTCTGGCGATTGTGATGGATGGCCGCGTGTACAGCGCGCCCAACATCAACGAGCCGATCACGGGTGGGCGTGCGGAGATCACGGGGGATTTCACCTTTGACGAGGCCAAGCGTCTGGCGGGGGTGATCGAGTCCGGCAATCTGCCGGTGAACATCACCATCGACAGCGAATTCGGCACCGACCCGACGTTGGGGGCGGACTCGATCCGCAGCGGCATCTGGGCGGCGGTGGCCGGGCTGCTGCTGGTGGTGGCCTTCATGGTGTACTACTACCGCTTTGCGGGGGTGGTGGCGGTGCTGGCCCTGGCCTGCAACATGCTGCTGGTGCTCGGGACGCTGACCCTGAGCCGGGCGACGATCACCCTGCCGGGCATTGCGGGGATGGTGCTGACCATCGGTATGGCCGTGGACGCGAACGTGCTGATCTTCGAGCGCATCCGCGAAGAACTGCGCAACGGCAAGACCATTGGCAATGCGATCAAGGCGGGGTATTCGCGGGCCTTCGTGACGATTTTGGACTCGAACCTGACCACCCTGCTGACGGCCCTCATTCTCTACCAGTTCGGCACGGGGCCGATCAAGGGGTTCGCGGTGACGTTGGGCATCGGCATCGTGGCGAGCATGTTCACGTCCCTGTTCATGACGCGCTGCGTCTTCGACACGCGTCTGGAGACGGGCAGGTTCACGCATCTCGGCATGAATGCGATCAAGGCGATCACCGACTGCCGGTATGACTTCCTGGGGGTGAAGAGGGTGACCACCATCGCCTCGGTCAGCCTGGTGGCGCTGGCCATGATCTGCCTGGTCGGCCGGGGTCGGGATGCCCTCAGCATCGACTTCGCCGGGGGTACGGAGATCTCCTACGACATCCAGGGCGAAGAACCCGATGTGGCGGCGGTGCGCGGGCACCTCAACCAGCAGGGGTTCTCGAACATCCGGGTCGGCTACAAGTTCAGCGGCGCCACCGGTATGCGGATGCTCGAAGTGGTGCTGCCGAAGACATCCACCAACGAGACCGACAGACTGGACACGGCGGTTGTCGAGCAGTCCCTGAACAGCGCCTTCCCCTCGGCGCGGCTGAAGCAGGTGCAGACCAACAGCGTCGGCAACCTGGTGGGAGCCCAGTTCCAGATGCGGGCCCTGCTTGCGGCATTTCTGGCGATTCTCGGGATTGTGGTCTACATCAGCTTCCGCTTTGAGTTTGCCTACGCGGTGGCGTCCGTCATTGCCCTGCTTCACGACGTGATCATTGCGGCCGGGCTGTACCTGCTCCTGGGCTGGTTCGGCGGGGGCCGGCAGCTGTCGTTGCCGGTGGTGGCCGCACTGCTGACCATCATCGGCTACTCGCTGAACGACACGATCGTGGTCTTCGACCGCATCCGGGAGGACCTCTCCCTGCACCGGAACCGGAGCTACGTGGACATCGTCAACCTGAGCATCAACCAGACCCTGAGCCGTACCACGCTGACCAGCTTGACGACCCTGATCGTCGTCGTTACCCTCTTCATCTTCGGCGGCGGCGCCATCAACGACTTCGCCCTCGTCATGCTCCTCGGCGTGGTCGTGGGAACCTACTCGTCCATCTTCGTCGCCAGCGCGATCATCGCGACTTGGCACCGTCGCGGGCGGGCCACCGCGAAAGACTGAGGAAGGCGCCCAAACGTCGGGCCCGTCCGACGGGTCCGACTAGCGCCCGGCCGCGCGGCGGAAACTGCGTGCCCGGGCCTCGACATTCGAGGCCCGGAGGAGACCGGAGATGGCACAGACCCCCGCCACCCCGGTCGCATACGCCTGGCCGGCAGATTCCACCGTGATGCCCCCGATCGCCACGCAGGGCAAAGGGGAGACGCGCAC
>JAFGRS010000059.1 GCA_016935045.1 Lentisphaeria bacterium
CCCAGGGCGGTGAGGTGTTTCACGAAGTGCCTTTCGAGGCAGTCATGGTAGACCTCCTCGCGGGTGTCCAGGACTTCGAAGAAGTCGTCGCGGATGGCCTCGTCCCGGAGCAGGCCTCCGTAGGTGACATGCAGGAGTTGGCGGGCATCGTCATGGTCCATGAGTGCCGGCAGGCCGTCGTCGGGCACGGTGTCGAGATCGGGGATGCGTTCGAGGTGGGGGGTGATGTGGTAGAGTTTGAGAGCTTCAGGGAGGACTTCGAAGGCCCTGGTGTGCATGCGGCGATAGAGCTTGGGGTTGGCGGCGGCGATGGCGCGGACCGCTTCGAGCCAACTGGTGCCGGCGGTCTTGACGTGGACCCGGTGTCGGGTATGCCGGCCGATGGCGGGGTAGACGCTGAACTTGTCGCTGCCGGAGTGGATGCTGACCTTGTAATCGCCGTAGGCCTGGGCGATGGCGCAGTGGACCGCGAACTGCTGCTCGAACTCTGCCAGATCGCCGATGTAGTCGACGGCCTTCTGGAACTCGCCGATGAAACGCGGGGCCAGGGAGGAGACCACGATGTCGCGGAAGAGGAGTTCCCGGATGATGAAGAGGTGATGACTGGGCAGTGTCGGGGCCGAGGTTTCGTCGATGGAGATCTCCAGGTCAAACGCCTCGCCCCTGCGGCGGCAGAGCAGGTCGTAAGCCTCCCGTGCGAAGTCGAGGGCGCCGTTGTACATCACGGCGCAGCGCCTGGCTTCGAGGGGCTCGATGGTGACGCCCTGGCTGGCGACGTCGAAGTGCCGCCCGGCATAGCAGTCCGACACGCGTCTGCGGACCCCTTCGGGCAGTTCCGCGAACCCGGCTTCCACTTCCGCGGCGGACCAGGTTTCGGCGGCCGCGTTCATGCGTTCGCTGAGGTCGAGGGTGATCATGGCCATGCCGGCATCCACGGCCATGTCGATGTCGGCGAGGGTCTTGAGGTGGTCCCCGTCGGCGCCGTACCCGTCCCGGTAGCCCTCCTGCAGGACCAGGAAGGTCACGTCGTCCACGACGTTTTCGTAGGTGCGTCCCGTGAGCGTCAGTTCCCGGATGCTCTGCTGCGCCAGCACCGGGGCCACGTCGAAGCGGCGCACTGCCCTCAGGTGTCCGGGTGTTGCCCTGCCGAGGCGGTCGCCGCAGCCCAGGGTTGTCCGGCGTTGGCGCAGGGACACGGGTGCGGTCCAGGGCAGCAACTGCCGCAGTGCCACGGCATTGGCGTGGTTGAGGGCGCAGGACTTCACGGTCAGGGCGTCGAGGGCATGGACGGTTCCCTCGAACCGGGTCCATGCCGGGGTCCCGGGCGCGCCGGTGAGCACCAGGGTCCGTTTCCGGCCCTGACGTGCCAGTGCCAGGACGCAGTCTTCCGCCTGCAGCGCGCTGGCGGGATAGACCGTGGCGCCAGTCTCCCGCAGGGCCTGGCCCAGAGTTTCCGGAGTGATGTCCATGGTCGACCTCTGCATTCCTCGTTGGACGGGTTCACCGGGCTTTGGCCGCGGCGGCGCGGCTGCCGCCATCCGCTGGAACGGGCGCCCGCGGCCGCAGCGGGCGAAACAACGCATCCCGGGAGCGGGGGAAAGCACAGTCGCTCCCGGCGCCGGGACCATGGGGCCATGGTTCTTTGGCTTTGCCGGGCTGCCGTGTATAATAGCCTCTGACACGGCGTCGTGCACGCATCGTAAGGGGCCTGTTTTCTGTCATGACACGCTCGGGATTCGATGTGGCGGACAAGACCTTCAGCGGCGAGGAGCGGCTGGCGAACCTGCTGGCCCTGAGCCGGGGGTTGTTCGGTTCCCTGCGCACGCTGGTGCAGCACGTGCGCACCTACAATGACCTGATCGAGGACGAGATCGGGGAGAATCGGGCGGCGGCGGAGTACCTTTCCCGGTCGCAGCGGACGGTGGCGCGGGCTCTCTCCTGGCTGGATGCCTTCGAGGCGGGGGTCAGCGGCTCGCTTGACCTCGAGAAGATCGACCTGAAGCCTCTCCTGGAGGGTGTGGTGCAGCGCTGTCGCCGGATTGCTCCGCGCGAGCTTGACATGGAAATCGATCCCGGCCCGGACCCCACGATCGTGGAGGCGGCGGTATTCCAACTGCAGGATGTGCTGCTGGAGATGCTCGAGTGGACCATCGAGCGCCTGCCGGAGGGTCAGGCCGCCGTTCGCGTCCGGGTCGCACACTGCCCCCTGAGCGGGCCCGACCTGGCCCTGGTGCGCAGCCCCTGTGCGGCGGGGCTCTACGCTGCGGTC
The DNA here is from genome assembly GCA_016935045.1 of Lentisphaeria bacterium. Classification (GTDB taxonomy): domain Bacteria; phylum Verrucomicrobiota; class Lentisphaeria; order Oligosphaerales; family JAFGRS01; genus JAFGRS01. The sequence goes on from JAFGRS010000059.1 coordinate 2,270, forward strand.
ACGATGGGCGCCGAAGCGGCGCCGTTCTCCCTCAGGCAATGCAGGGCATTCTGGGAGGCCCTCGTCGAGGTGCCTGTCCGGGACGCCGACACGGACCTGGGGCTGTTGCATGCCTACGGGGTATTGCGGGGGCATGGCGGCGACCTGTTCTTCGAGGCGGAGGGCAGTTTGCCGTGTCTCACTCTCGTGCTTCCCATGGAGCCCAAGCGCAAGGAGATGCAGGTTGAGCCCCACCTCGAGGACGATTCCCTGTACGGTTCCGAGACGATCCTGCTGGTGGACGACGAGGACATGATCTGGGATGTCATCATCGACATGCTTCAGGAGCTGGGGTACTCCGTGATTCTGGCGGGCAACGGCCTGGAAGCCGTCGAGATCTACCGGGAGAATCCGGGGCTGATCGACCTGGTGATGCTGGACATGGTGATGCCGGAACTGGATGGGCACGGGGCGTTCTTCAAGTTGCGGGAGATCGATCCCGAGGTGAAGGTATTGCTTTCGAGCGGCTACGTATCGGAGGAGGAGGCGCGGGACGTGCTCGAAGCGGGGGCCGTGGGTTTTCTGCAGAAACCCTACCGCATGGTGGATCTGGCGCGCCGGATCCGCGCCATTTTCGGCAGTTCCGGCTGATGTCTTGTGCTGCTTTCCATGCCGACGGTCCGGCGGTTCGGGTCCGGCTGGCCAGGTATCTGGCCTGTTGCGGCGTGGGCAGCCGACGCCGCTGTGAGGAGCTGATCCGGGGCGGGGTCGTGGAGCTCAACGGGGTTCGGGTGGACGACCCCGCGGTGAGCGTGGATCCGGTGGCGGACCGGGTGGCGTGCGGGGGTCGCGCGGTCCGGCCGGCCGCTCCCCTCTGGCTGCTGCTCAACAAGCCGCCGGGCTACACCTGCAGTGCCCGGGACGCCCATGCCCAACGGCTGGTCTACGAACTCCTGCCGCCGGACTGCGGGCGCCTGTTCTCCGTCGGCCGCCTGGACCGGGACAGCGAGGGTCTTCTGCTGTTGACCAACGACGGCGCTCTGGCCCAGCAACTGACCCATCCGTCCATGGGCGTCGAGAAGCGCTACGAAGTCCACGTCCGCGGCGTCTGCGGCCCCGATGTCCTGCGCCGGCTGCGGCGGGGAGTGGTGGACCAGGGGGAGACCCTGCGTCCCCTGGGCGTGACCGTCCTGCGCCGGTTCGAGGGCGGGGCGGTGCTGTGCTTTGCTCTTGTGGAGGGTCGCAAGCGCGAGATTCGCCGTCTGTGCGCGGCCGTGGGTCTGGCGGTGGTACGGTTGCGGCGGACGGTCTTTGGTCCCCTGCGTCTGGGGCCCTTGCCGTCGGGGCGTTGGCGGGCCCTGGGTGAGGCGGAGGTGGAGGCGCTGCGTGGCTGTGTCGGGTCCGGCGGGGGGAGGGGGAGCGGTTGTGTCGGCGCGTACGGGGGCCATATTATTAGCGACCGGCGGGCCAATGAGGCGTGGCCGTGAAGAGTTACTCCGTTGGAGTTACGCCCTTTGTTTGGCGGCGCAACGCCACGGGTTTGGGCAGGGATGAGACGGCTCTTGTGCCGTATGTGTCAGGAGTGTCCGTGATGCACAAGCGACTGTGTGAGCGCCTGATGGCTGTGGGCTTCCTGGGGCCGGCACTGCTGCCGTGCGCCCTCTCGGCAGCGGAGGAGACCGCTGTGCGCAGCATCGACCTGAAGGAGATCTTCGAGCAGGGCGGCGTGATCATGAAGGCCATCGCGGCGCTTTCCGTGCTGGTCCTGTTCCTGGCCTTTCTCTTCGCCTTCACCATGCGTTCGGGAACCCTCTATCCCCGCAAGTTCATCCAGGAGGCCGAGGATGCGGCCGAGGAGGGGGACCTCGAGGCCCTGCGGTCGATCTGTGCGGACAGCGATTCGGCGGCGGCCCGGATCATCGAGGCGGCGGCGGAGCTGTTTGCCGGGGACGGGCGTTCGGATTACATGGTGGTGCGCGACGCCATCGAGGACGAAGGCACCCGGCAGGCCGGTGTGTTGTGGCAGCGCATCCAGTACCTGCAGGATGCCGCCGTGGTGGCGCCCATGCTGGGACTCCTCGGGACGGTTCTGGGCATGATGAGGTCGTTCGCGGGGCTGCAGGCCGGGGTGAGCTTCGTGAACAAGGCCGACGCCCTGGCGACGGGTGTGGCCGAGGCCATGTACACCACCGCGGCGGGGCTGGTGGTGGGGATCTGCACCATGGCCATCTATGCCTTTTTCCGCGGTCACGCGAACCGCCTCATCGGCGGCCTCGAGAATGCCTGCAACCGGGTCCTGCGGCGCTGTGCGGCCAAGCGCCAGAGCCAGGGTTACTGAGGCCTTGACCTGCACGGGAGTGCCCGATGAACTTCCGCAAACGTTTCCAGAACCAACCCTTGGGGTTTCAGATGGCCCCGATGGTGGACATCATGTTCCTGCTGCTGATCCACTTCATGGCTGCCACCATCTTCGCGCAGTGGGAGCGCACGATGGGCATCTCGCTGCCCACCGCGGATTCCGCCATCCCGGCCGTGCGTCATCGGGAGTTGATCATCAACCTCGATCAGGAAGGCAGGATTTTCATCAACAGCGTCGAGAAAAGCCCCCGGGAACTGGAGACCATCCTGGCGCAGGTTGCCGACGTGTTCAGGGAACAGCCCGTGATCGTCCGGGCCGACCGCAAGACCCACCACGAAAAGGTCGTCGCCGTCCTCGATATCTGCCGCAAGGTGGACATCAGCAACGTGGCGTTCGCGGCGCTGCCCCCCGGAGAGGGCCAGGATGATCCCGGCAACTGATCCAGGCACAGGGCCTCGCGCCCCGGCGGGACCGCGGAGGCGCCCGGGCAGAGGGCTTCCGGCGCTGCTGCCGCTCCTGGCCGCGGGGTTGCTTCTGGGCCTGGCGGGGGCCCAGGAGGCGCCCCTGGACGTGCACACGGCAGAGGGTCAGTACCGCTTCGCCGAGGGCCTCTTCTTCCGCAAGTTCTACGACCTTGCGGAGAACGAGTTCCGCAGCTTCCTCAAGGTCCATCCCGAGCACGCCTTGGGGCCCGACGCGGCCTATCGCCTGATTCTGTGCCTGCGGAACCAGGGGCGCAAGGACGATGCCCTGACGGCCATGAACGACCTGCAGGCGCGCTGGCCGGAGCATGAACTGGCCGTGAAGCTGTTCCTCTGGAAGGGAGAACTGCTGCACGAGCGCAGGAACTACCCCGCCGCGGAGCAGTGTTTCCGCCGGCTCTTCGAGCACGAGGACTCGGTGACGCGGGAGACGGCGGTGTTTTTCGCGGCCCAATGCCAGGAAGGGCAGGGCAAGGCCCAGGCCGCGCTGGATACCTACCGCCTGATCGCGGACCTGCCCTTTGACGACACGCACGTGTACCGTCCCTATGCCCTCTTTGCCCTGGCCCTGGCCGGCCAGCGTCTGGGGCAGCACGAGGCGGCGGCCGCGGCGTTTGCCCGCCTGAGCGCTGCGCCGGGGGTTCCCGAGGCCCTGCGCCAGGAGAGCCTGTACCGGGAGGCCGAGACGTTCTTCGCGCGGGAGGACTACGGTCGCGCCGCGGAACTCTACCAGCGCTGCCTGGGGGAGTTTCCCGGCGGCGCCTTTGCCCGGGAGTCGCAGAAGCGCCTGGCCTGGGCGCAGTGTCTGCAGGGGGAGTTTGCCCGGGCTGCGGAGACGGCCGCGGCCTGGCGTCAGAAGTACGGTGCGGTGTTTGACAGCGATGTGGACTACATTCAGGCCGCCAGCCTGGTCGGCGTCGAGTTCTACCAGGAGGCCCTGCCCCTGCTGCGGCGGCTGGTGGAGGACGCCCGCGTGGCTGCGGAGACGGTCCGCCTGGCTGCGTACCAGGAGATCGTCTGCCTGTCCCAGCTCAAGCGTCACGAGGAGACGGCGCAGCGGGGTGAGGCCTTCGTTGGCGCCTTCCCGCAGGCGGCCGAGGTCCCCGCCGTCACCTATGCGGTGGGGAGCGCCCTGCATGCGTTGGGGAACTGTGAAGCGGCGGTCCCGTGGCTGCGTCGGGCCCAGGAGGGATTCCTGAACCGGCGCGAGTACTACGAGGACGCCGGAGGTCTGCTGCTGGACTGCCTGGAGCGTCTCGAACGGTTTGGCGAGGCCGCCGAGGTCTGCCGCAGGCTCTCCGAGTACAAGGACATTTCCCGGGCGGCCCTCTATCTGCTGCGGGCCGGCGAATACGAACGCAAGGCCGGCAGGACGGACCTGGCCATGCGGGACTTCGAGAATGTGTTGGGCCGTTTCCCGCAGGCGGCCGAGGAGAGCCGGGCGGCGATGCAGCACCTCGGCGAGATGTACTCTTCGGCGGGGGATTTCGGTCGGGCCGTGGGCGTGGTCGAGAAACTGCTGGCCCGGGCCGAAGCGGGCGCCGACAAGGCTCGGATGCTGTTCTTCCGCGGCTATCTCGCCTACCAGCAGGAGGCATTCGAGGACGCGGTCACCTACCTGCGGGCGGCCCTCGCGGAGCCTGCCGGCGGGGCCATCGCGGGGACGGCGAGGTTCTACCTGGGGGGTGCGTTGCTGGAGCTGGAGCGTCGGGACGAGGCCCTGGGGGTGTTTGGCGAGGTCCTGGCCCTGCCGGACGGCGAGCGGCCCTCCTTTCCGGCGGATCTGCTGTTCCGTCTGGAGATGCTCTATTACAGCCGCAACCAGTATGCCGTGAGCGAACGCATCTGCCGTCTGTTGATGGCCCGGGATGAGGGTGAGATCGTCTATCGTTCCACTCTGCGACTGGCGGACCTGCTGGTGGCCGGAAACCGCCTCCCGGAAGCCGAAGAACAGCTGGCGGAGCTGCGCACCAAGCTGCGGGAGAAGCGTCTGCGTTTCCGCGACGCGGAGGCAGCTCCCCCGGAGGAGGAGATTGTGGCCATCCTGTCCGAGGTCTACCTGCAGCAGGACCAGGTGGCCAAGGCGCTGGTGGCTGCCGAGCAGTGCCTGGCCCGCAAGGACCTGGCGCTGGAGTTCGTGACCCGGTGCCGCTGGGTGCTGGCGGAGGCCCTGGGCCGGCAGAACCACCGTCAGCAGGCCCTGCCCTATGCCGTCAAGGCGTATGTTCTCGACGACCACCCGGTGTATTCGCCCCGCGCCATGCTGCTGGCCCTGCGGCTTCTCGTGGCCGGGGAACGCATGACGGAGGCCAAGGCGACCCTGGACGAACTGCGGACGCGATACCCCGTATACGCAGAGAGCGTGGCCGGAACCGCGGAAGTGCGTCAGGTCATCGCGGCGCAGGGCGGCGCCGGGCCGGAGAGCGGCGTCACGCGGCCCTCTCCCACGCCCCCTGGAAACCAGGGAGAGTGAGGATTCGCGGCAGGTTTTTTGCCTTGCGGGACTGGCGAAAGCCTACGGCATACTGTACGTTTGATGTCACGTATGCGCGGGTTGTGTTCTCCGGCCCCCGGGTTCGGGCATTCGATGCGGTGGGACCGGCTTCCTGGTGCCGGCGATAAGGAGTGGATACGGCCATGGCGGTAACTCCAAGGATCATCGTTCTCTCGGAGCAGCTCAGGGGACAGTCCTTCGAGTTGGTGGAAGGTGAATACTCGATCGGGCGCACCGACGCGTGCGACATTTGCATTCCCGATCCCACCATCAGTGGCCACCACTGCACCCTCGTGCGCATGGGCAGCGGCACCTATGGCGCCCGGGACGAGGGCAGCACCAACGGGACCCGAGTCAACGGAGTGCGCCTCGAACCCGAGGACGTCCAACCCCTCGTCCACAGCGACATCCTCCAGGTCGGCGGCGTGGAGATGCTGTTCGACTGCGAAAGCACACGTTCCGACGGTTCCACCACCCAGACCGTCATCAATCTCGAGGAAAGACACGACAGCGAACCCGTCACCGAACTGGTCAACCTGGGCGGCGGCACGCATGGCACCCGGCGTGGTGGACTCCACCGCGAGGATCGCAAGCAGAGCATCATTGTCTGGGCTGTCTTCGGTGTGCTGGCCCTGGTGGCTCTGGTGGCTCTCGGCATCTTCGTCGTCAAGGTCATGGGGTCTTCCTGACGGTCCCGAGGCCTGGCTGATGTCTCGGAGGCGCCTCTTGCCGCTGCGGATGCGTCCGGCGCTGCTGGACCGGCTGTCGAGGCCCTGGCGATGCAACGCTGGGCTTTCCCCCCGTGTCTGTCGTGGCGGCGTTGCTGTGGCATACCCCGGTGGTGATACCATCCGGATGCAGGCCGTACAGCCACGGCTGGAGCGGCCGCGTCCCGCGGCCAGTGCCCACGGGGCCGTGGGCGCTCACACGGAGACCGCAACGCGCAGCCAACCTGCCGGCGGTTGCGGGTCACTGTTGTACGGCTGCCATCGGAGACGCATGAGGCGACGCTGGGCGAGGCTTGCGAATGGCTGGAAACGGCAAGAGACCGACGAACGGCGATAGCCCCGGGCCATCCCGCCCGGACCCCCGCATGGGGCGGCAGCCCATGCGCATGCTGCTGTTCTGGATGGTCGTGCTGTTTGCCTTCCCGACGCTGGTTCTCCTCTACCGCGCGGGTCACGACGAAGACACCGAGCCGTTGCCCTGGCACGAGTTCGAATCCCTTCTGCGCAGCGACCGGGTGCACAGCGCCATCGTGGTGGAGGATCCTTCCAGCGGCGCCATGACCAAGACGATCCGGGGCCTGTACTGGCCGGAGCACGTCGAGGTGGGCAACGTCACGGCCCTGGTGCCCTACCGGGTGAAGGTGGTGCTGACCGAGAGCCTGGTGGAGATGCTGCGGGAACACACGGAATACGAGGCGGAACAGCGCAGCAACCTGGTCGGCAGCGTGATCCTGTCGTTGCTGCCCATTGTCATTCTGGTTGGTCTGATCTACTTCCTTTTTTCGCGGCAGTTGCGGGCGGCGGGGAGGGGGGCGCTGCAGTTCGGCAAGAGCCGGGCGCGGATGATCAATCCCAACCAGGAACGGGTGACCTTCAAGGACGTCAGCGGCATCAACGAAGCCAAGGAGGAGATGCAGGAGATCATCGAGTATCTGCGTGACCCGGGCAGGTTCCAGAAGCTGGGTGGGAGGATTCCGAAGGGTGTGCTGATGGTGGGGCCTCCGGGCACGGGCAAGACCCTGCTGGCGCGGGCGATCGCCGGTGAAGCGGATGTGCCGTTCTTCTCGATCAGCGGTTCGGACTTCGTCGAGATGTTTGTGGGTGTGGGTGCGAGCCGGGTTCGGGACATGTTCGAGGAGGGGAAGCGGCACGCTCCGTGTCTGGTTTTCATCGACGAGATCGACGCGGTGGGGCGTTCCCGCTTCACCGGCATCGGGGGCGGGCACGACGAGCGGGAGCAGACCCTGAATGCTCTGCTGGTGGAGATGGACGGCTTCGAGACCAACAGCGGCATCATCGTCATCGCGGCCACGAACCGTCCCGACGTGCTGGATCCCGCCCTGTTGCGTCCGGGGCGTTTCGACCGTCAGATCCGGATCGACCTGCCGGATGTCCAGGGCCGTCTCGGGATTCTGAAGCTGCACGCCAAGCGGATCAAGCTGGGGCAGGACGTGGACCTCGGCACCATCGCCCGGGGCACGCCGGGCTTCAGCGGCGCGGACCTGGCCAACCTGATCAACGAGGCCGCCCTCAAGGCCGCCCGGGAGGGCAAGTCGGCGGTGGAGCTGACGGACCTGGAGGAGGCGCGGGACAAGGTGGCCTGGGGCAAGGAACGCCGCAGCCGCAAGATCGACGAGAAGGACCGCCGCATCACGGCCTACCACGAGGCCGGTCACGCGCTGGTGGGCATCATGTGCCAGGACACCACCCCTCTGCACAAGGTCACCATCATCCCGAGGGGCATCGCCTATCTCGGTGCGACCATGCATCTTCCCGAACAGGACCGCTACACCCGCAGTCAGGGGGAGCTGCACGACGAACTGGCCATGATGCTGGGCGGCCGGGTGGCGGAGAAACTGGTGTTTGGCGAGGTAACCAGCGGGGCCGCGGCGGACATCCGTCAAGCCACCGACATTGCCAAGAAGATGGTCTGCCAGTGGGGCATGAGCGAGCGCATGGGAGCCCTGAGCTATACGGGCCGGGAAGAACACATCTTCCTGGGGCGGGACATCACCCGCAGCGAGGACTACAGCCCCGAGACCGCCCGGGAGCTGGATCTCGAGATCCGCAAGGTGATCGACGACGCCGAGGCCCGAGCCACCGAGATCCTCACCGTCCACCGCGATAAGCTCGAGAAACTCGCCCGGAAACTGCTGGAGGTCGAGACCCTCACCGCGCAGCAGGTCTACGAACTGCTGGGACTCGAATACAAGCCCCTGTCACCGCTCGAAGGCGACGGCGCCACCGAACGCCCCGTCGAACCACTCCGGGTGCCACCCGTGCCTGCCGCGGCGGCCGGACCCGGAGAGGGGCAGACTGCCACCGATGACGAGACCCCCGCCGAGGAATCCTGAGGAGAGGGGACCGGCCCTGCCTCCCTATCTGCGGGAGCACGGGGAGGGGGTGATCCTGCGCTTGCGCGTCGTGCCCCGGTCCAGAACCAACGCCGTCGACGGCCCCCTGGGAGACCTGCTCAAGGTCCGGCTGACCTCCCCTCCGGTGGAGGGCAAGGCCAACGAGTGCCTGCGCCGCTTCCTCGCCGACCTGCTGGACCTGCCCAGCCGCAGTGTCGACATCCTGGCCGGAGAGGCGTCCCGCACGAAGGCCGTGCTGCTGCGGGGAGCCCGTGCCGACGCCGTCCTGGATCGCCTGTGCCCCGGCGGAAAAGACCCCGAGTGAAGGGGCGGGACGAGAAAGGCCGGTCTGACGTCTCCCCCCCGTCTCCCTCCCTCTCCCCCTCCGCGGTCCCTGCGCCTCTGCGCGAGTCCGTCTCCCTCCCTCTC